>JAPOYW010000598.1 GCA_026706425.1 Gammaproteobacteria bacterium | reverse complement strand
GTCGACCCGTCCCGCTACGTTGTCAAACCCGCAATCTCAAATGCGATTGCCCTGGGGAAACGCGGCGTGGTTCACCAATCTCGACCACGAGAAACGCCACGAAGAGTTGATCCTCTACAAGCGCTACTCGCCGGAGGAGTACCCGGCCTACGACAACTACGACGCCATCAACGTGGACAGGATCGCGGAGATCCCGATGGATTGGGAAGGGGCGATGGGCGTGCCGGTCACGTTCCTGGACAAGCACAACCCGGAGCAGTTTGAGATCATAGGGATAACGGCCAGTGCCGACCGCTACGGTCTAAAGACGAGGAAGTACACGATGGCAGATGCGCCCAACTACAGCTATTTGAATAGCCGAGAAGGTGGGGTCATCAGAGTGGGAGGGAGGTACAGGAGCACCTATAGACGCCTTCTGATCAAGAGAACGTTGGCGCAATGAGGATTGATCTGAAGGAGATCACGGTCCGGGACCTCGTGGAGGACTACCACGACGACGGCGAAGGCGGCGTGCGCGGCTATGGCGGCAAGCTCGACATCCGCCCGCCGTTTCAGCGTGAGTTCGTCTACAAGGACAAGCAGCGCGACGCGGTGATCGAGACGATCAACAAGGGCTTTCCGCTCAATGTGATGTATTGGGCGTTGCGCGATGACGGAACCTACGAGGTCATTGACGGCCAGCAGCGGACGATTTCGGCCACCCAGTACGTGGAGGGCGACTACTCCCTCGACGGTCTCTATTTCAACAATTTGCAGGACGACGAACAGGAGCGGATTCTCGACTACCTGCTGCACGTCTACGTCTGCGAGGGTACCGCCAGCGAGAAGCTGGCTTGGTTCAGGATCATCAACATCGCGGGCGAGAGACTGACCGCCCAGGAGCTGCGGAACGCCGTCTATGCCGGCCCGTGGGTGTCCGATGCAAAGCGGCACTTCAGCCGGAAAGGAGCCGCCTGTCCGGCCTATGCGATCGGCAGCCGTTACGTGAATCGGCGGGCGGAGCGACAGGAGTACCTCGAAACCGCGATCGAGTGGATCAAAGACGACGGCCAGACGGTCGAGGAGTACATGGCAGGGCACCAGCACGACATGACCGCAACCGCCTTGTGGAGTCACTTCCAGGCGGTCATCAACCGGGTTGAGGCGGTCTTCCCGAACTACCGCAGGCAGATGAAGGGCGTGGATTGGGGCGGGCTCTACGGGCGACTTATGGACGAGAGCCTGGATCCCGACGAGCTTGAGGCGGCGGTCGCGCGTCTGATGATCGACGACGATGTGACGAGGAAGGCGGGCATCTACCCGTATCTCCTCACTGGCGAGGAGAAGCACCTCAACATCCGAGCCTTCTCCGACGCCATGAAGCAGAAGGCGTTCGAGATTCAGAACGGCGTTTGCGGGTCATGCGATGAGGCGTTCGAGATTTCGGAGATGGACGCCGACCACATCACGCCCTGGTCGAAAGGCGGCAAGACAGTCGACGAGAACTGTCAACTGCTGTGCAAGCCCTGCAATCGCAGGAAGTCCAACAAATAGGCGCGCTCCTACTAGGAAGGCAAGGCGCGACTTGGCATCTGACGACACGGTATCGTCGGACGCTGGCCTTATCGGTGCCTCGTCTGGAAGAGCCCGCGCTGGTTGAAGTACAGAGCGCGACCCGCAGAGAACAGTGTCCGGATGCGGCCGGTAGAGTTGAAGTATCTCTTGGGCCGGCAGCGGGGCTAGGATAGCCGCTTCTCAGGCTGAGGTCGCTAGGATGTCTGACGACGCGCCCCAGGAAGTGAAGCCGTATCTGGACGAAATCGCGGACCGTCTTTGGTCCTACAGCGCCGTCGTGATGGTTGGCGCTGGCTTTAGCTACAACGCGGAGCCGGTGGGCCCGGTGTCGGAGCCGTTCCCCAGTTGGGAGATGCTCGGGGACATCTTCTACAGGAAGTTGCACGGACGACCCCCGGGGGAGGAAGCGAGGTACTTGAGCCTGCTCAAGCTGGCCGAGCAAGTTCAAGCGGCGTTCGGACGCCCGGCGCTGGACCGGATGCTGCGGCACGCGATCCCGGATCTCCGGTATGAGCCTTCGCGGCTGCATAGCGACCTGCTGCGCTTGCCCTGGCAGGATGTGTTCACCACCAACTACGACACCCTCCTCGAACGGGCGCGCGCATCGGTGACATTCAGCCACTACGATGTCGTAGCGACGACCGAGGATCTGCTCTATGCGAAGGCACCGAGGATCGTCAAGCTGCACGGGAGTTTTCCGTCGCCGCCGTTCGTGATCACCGAGGAGGACTATCGACGCTATCCCGGTGACTATGCGCCGTTCGTGAATACGGTTCGGCAATCACTACTGGAGAAGACGCTGTGTCTCGTCGGCTTCTCGGGTGACGACCCCAATTTCCTACGATGGATCGGTTGGCTGCGCGACCAAGTTGGGATGGAAACCGCGCCGAAGATCTTCTTGATCGGGGTGTTCGACGCAATGAGTGAGGCCGACAGGAAGCTCCTGAACGGTAGGGGCATCGTCCCGTTGGACCTTTCGGGGTTCAGCTCGGATCCCGGGAGGGCGCTAGGGCATTTCCTGGTGTATCTGGAAGAGCGTAGAACGCGCGCTCTGGAGTGGCCCAGCGATTCGGGAGATGCGCCGCTGTGGGCGGAGGGGAGCGACCACGGCAAGTACCGCGAGGCCGCTGTGGAGTGGCGGCGGCAACGAAGTCGATATCCCGGCTGGGTGGTGGTGCCGGAGGACCGACGCCGCTCGCTGTGGCTCCACACGCAGGACTGGCTTTCGACTGTGTCGCAGATGTCCTCCGACGAGCGCGACACGCTGGAAACACCCCTGGATCTGGATGTGGCCTTCGAACTGGCGTGGCGTCTGGATCGGTGCCTGTTCCCTCTGACCGGAGAATTGGCCACATTGCTTGAAGACGTCGCGGAGAAGTACGGAGACGCGACCGCACCATTGCTGGAAAAGTCGCATTGGAGCAAATCGGGCGTGTTCGAGGCTGTCGCCAACATCCGACTGTGGCTATTGCGCCATTACCGCGAAGAGGGTCTGGAAGAGAAGTGGGAACAGGTGAGAAGGGCCATCGACGAGAGTGCCGAAAGGCTGCTACCGGAGCACAAGGCCAGACTCCGGCTGGAAGAGGCGCTTCAAGCGCTGTACCGGTTCGATCCTGCCGAAGGGAAGCGACTGGTCGTCGAATGGCAGAGCAACGAAAACCTGCCCTTCTGGGAGGCGAAACGCGCCGCCGTAATGGCGGAGCTCGGAGAGGCCGAGGCTGCGCGCTCGATCTTGGAATCGAGTCTGTCCGCAATACGCGCGCAGCAAAGCCTGAACCCAGTCGGCGAAGACTACACTCTGGTGTCGCAGGAATCGTTGGTGATGCTGCTGCCCTGGGCGGTCGAAAACGGGATGGTCGCGTCGGAACCGGACTCGGGTGCGAGCAACATCTTGGATGAGCTGTCCGACCGGTGGAACGAACTCACGCGGCACAAATGCGACCCTAGACGCGAAATCGAGTCGTTCACCGCTCGGCTTAGGCACGATCCGGCGGCCCGGCGGGAGGAAACCACGTCGCACGAGTTCGACCTTGGGCTCGTGTCCAGGACCATTCACTTCGGGTACGACGAAGAGGCGGTCGCAGCCTACGGCCTGCTGCGGCTTTACGAAGACATCGGCATGCCGTAGCGCATGGAGAACGCGACCTTCGTCAGCGATCCTGTCAAGGCGACGTTGCCTCGCGTGGGTCCGTACTCCCCACATTGGGCGTTGGCGAACGTCGTGCGTCTTGGCGATGCGAAAGCAGCGGACTGGCTGTTCAATCGCGAGTACGTGGCCGGTCTTGGACAAGACGATGCGGATCGCTATTTCGACGTGTATCTGTCCGCCTTGGAGCGAACCGTAGCCGCCATAGACGGGCCGGACTTGTCGGAAGCGAAGACCTTCGAGTCGCTGGCGAAGACGCTCCCGGAGGTGTTCTCGAGGTTGTGCTACAAGTGCTCGCCAGCTTGCCGCGAACGGTTGGTCACCGCACTCCGCAGGATCTACGGTTCAAAGCGAAGGGGGTTGTTCCAGAATGTCCACCGTTTCGCCCGGCGCCTTTTGGACAGCATGTCGGTCGAGGAACGTACTCGTGCGGTGCCGTTGCTGATCGAGTTCCCGGTGCCGGAGCAACTGGGCGACATGGGAAAGCGTGAGTTTGTCAACCCGCTGTCGTTGGTGAATCTACCCCCGGAGGTTGGACCCGAGGTGCTCGGCGTGCCAGATGGCAGTGTCGATGAGTTGCTTGTACGGCTGGCCGATCGAGGGACGGATCGTGATTGGGCAGCGACGTCGCTTGTGTGGCTTCACGAACAGGGCAAGCTGGACGGGCCGCAGTCCCAGCGCTTAGCGAGCTTGTTGTGGGAGGGGATGGGAGCGTCGGGTGTGCCCACTGTCCCTGGCTTCTACAGCTTTGCGTGCATGAGGCTGCCGCGACCGCCGGGGATTGACCCGGAACCTCGCGTGAAGGAGCACTTGAGATCAGAGATCGGTGCAAAGATGGGCAGCAGCGGCCTGGCCGATGTCCTAGACGAACTCCGCCAGTCGACCGGTGAGGTCAGCTGGTCGGCGGCTGACGCTTTCGAACTCCTGGCACAGTTCCGGGCGTGGTGGGACGAGCACAAACCTCGGTTGCACTGGGATTTGCCAATGCCGTTCGGGTCGCCGGCGGAACTTACGAGGCGAACGATCTGGAGGATGGTCAGCGCACTGGCCGCAGTGCTGGCAAAAGGCACGGTAGTTGAGGATCGCGGGAGCAAGGATGCGTTGCGCGACTTCATCTCAGACCTGACAGTCCACGGGATTCCTGCGTTGAGGCTGGAACTGGCGTTGACCAAGGGAGGCGACGGTCGGAAGCAGTTGATTGACCGAATCGCGGCGGGGATGTCGGACAGCGTCCACGACAACGTCGTGGATGCACTGCTGGCGGCGAGGTTTCTGGCAACCGCGGCGACGGACGAAGAGTCGAGGAGAGACTTCGAGCAGGTCAGCACCAAGCTCGCCGAAGGGGTCGAGTGGCGGCATCGTCCGGCACTCGTGGACAGGCTCCGCGTGGCGGCCGGCTTGGTACGAGAGCATCGGTGGTTTGTCGCGCCCGTAACGGAGGCGAGCCTACTCCGTGGTCTCGCATGCATCCAGGGCGAAGGCTCGGAGCGCGTCAGCGGCAACGATGGTGATGGGGTGATCTTGACCCGTGCGTCGGCGGCGTCCTTGGCGTTCGAGTTGTTCAGGCACTACCAGAAGTTGGGGGTGAAAGAACCTGAGACCGTACGGCGGTGGCAAGAGATTTGCGGCGACCCCAACGAGTTCGCCGAGGTAAGGAACGCCTGGGCGACTGTCAGCGCTTGAGACGTACCGCAAGACATGGCCAGGCGTCTATGCCAGGTTTGGTGCAAACAGGTTGTGCCAACGACTCCAGCGGCACGGTGCGTACGAGGGGAGCTATGGGCGACACAGATTGGGTAGTACCGGACGGTGCCGGTAAGGCGATCCTTGAGCATGGCGCGGTCCTGGCGTGTGGGTTGCTCGGGACCAGCCGGTTCGTGCAGGACTGCGAGCGGCGTGGGTTGCGGATCTCCCGCGAGCGGCTGGTGCGCCTCGAGAAGCTGCGGATGTTCGCGCCAGTATTCCGGGTGCGTACGGCCGCCGAAACGGAGGAGCCGCTGCGGATTCCACTTAGCGCCGACGACATCTGGTTCGAGAGGGGCTGGGCCGTGGACACCACGGCAGTGCCAGCCAGCTATCCGGTGCCGGACCACGCCGACGAGAGTCACGAGGCGTACTACTCGATCTTTCAGATTGACCACCTGGAAGCGGTCCTAAGCGCGGTCACGCTCGAAGTTCAGTTGGACTCCTACGTGGCGAGGGATGACTCGACGACAGTCGACTGGGCGACGGCGGGTGATCGTTGGATGGAATGGACGCGGGGCGGCGTGGAGAGCTTCCGCGACCACGCATATCGTCGCGCTGTGGCCCTCCTCTGCCAGCACATCTCGAATCGTTACTATCCGTATGCGCGGGGCAACATGCGTACGGTCCTTCACGGAGCGACGTCGTCCTCGGATCATTGGACCATTGTGGACGGACATGGGTGGGACTGGAGGAGCGCCTCGCGTCGGTGGGATGCGGAAGCGGCTGCGTCATTCTATGGGTTGACGCCGGAGAAGCTGCGCCACGCGTACGAGGGACTCGCGATCGCGCAGGCTCACTGCGACCCAATCGAGCGCTGGTATGAACTCACTCAGTTCATTTCGGTCTCGGAGCGGGACCGGCTCAAGGGCGCGGCGTTGAGAGCGGAGACTCTACGTGGCGCTGCCTACATGCTGCGCCGCTTCTACCACGATCTCTATGGTGACGAGCTTCGGCATCCAAACGAGGTGGCAGGCACCGTCTTGCAGCACATGCCGGAGCTTGAGGTGCGTCGTGACGTGCGCCGTCACCTGGAGTTCGTAGCCAACAGGTTCGGGGTCAATCCGCAGCCGCGGTTGTCTCTTATCGTGGAAGGGCGAAGCGAAGAGGTGGCCGTAACGCGGATTTTCGAACGCTGGGTCGGTGCCCATCCGGGGAAGTACGGGGTTGAGATCGTGGCACTGGGTGGCGTCGATCAAGCGACCGGGGGGAAGGATGGGCGCTTCAAGATGATCCTGCGCTTGATCGACTACCTGCACCACCACCAGACAATCGCGATTCTCGTTCTGGACGACGAAAGGGACGCGAGGCAGCTGGAAGCGCACGCGAAGAAGATGAAGTCGATTCACCATACGCGGTACGTGACGCGACCGGAGTACGTGCACGTTTGCGATGCCACGTTTGAGTTCGACAACTTCTCGGATGCGGAGATCGCTGCTGCATTGAACGAGCAAGCGGAGACGGGAGCGGCTTTCTCGGAAGAGGACGTTTCGACGGCTAGGATGGCTAGGACCGATGAAAGCCCTGGCGCCGCATTGAAGCGTCTGTACCGGGATCGTACCGGAAGCAAGCTGGACAAGGTGCAGTTGAGTGAGGTCCTGACAGGCAGTGTGCTCGCGTCAGCAGGTCCAGAGACCGCAGAGAGTCGTCCCATTGTGCGGATCGTCGAGCAAGCGGCGGAATTGGCGGCAATGAACCACCTCCCTGCCACGGAGGAGGCGGAGTACAAGAATCAGGAGTCGTCGTACTTCGGAGACAAATTTTGATGGCGCCAGTTCGGATAGGGGCAGGTGCGAAGCGAGCGACCTGCACCGCTTCAAGCACGAGTGGCCGCCAGTGTCGCGGTGAGGAAAGCACGAGGGTTGCGCCCAAAAAGGGCGGTGCAAGCGTCGGCGATGTGGGCTGTAAGTAATGACTCGCAATCGACCGATGCTTGCGATCTGTCGATGCTGAGCGGAATCGCGGGAAAATAGTCCGGTCATCCTATTCGCACCCGTTTCGTCCTCGCGGACGGCGCCGGCACTGATCTCGCGCTTGCCCTTGTCGCGGGCGGCGGTTCCGTTTTGGGTCAGTGGAACGTCTGCAACGCCTTGTGGGCGCCTCCCGATTTTGGTCAGCCGGGGCGGCTGTGGATCGAAGCGAAACTGCTGGAATTCCCGCGTTCCGCCGCGAATCGCCGGCCCTTTTGAGGCCGTCTCCCGTTGTGGTCAGCCGGGGTGGCTGGGTTGATTCGACGCGCGCTGCTGGAACACCCGCGGCACGCACTTGAATCGCACGTTCC
>JAPOYW010000086.1 GCA_026706425.1 Gammaproteobacteria bacterium | reverse complement strand
TCAAGGACATCGTCAACGAGACCGTGCTCTTGGTGTTGGCGCGGGCAACTGCCGCAGATACCAACATCAAGCATCTCGAAGTCGAGTCGGTGCGGGAGATCATCAAGAAGAACACCGGCGAGGACGTCAGCGCCAAGGACGTGCGAATGGCTTCCCACTCGGGGATATTCGACTCCGATCCCTTGGAACGTCACCTGGCCAGGGTATGCAACAAGATCGAAGTCCACGACCGGGTCATGATCGCCAAAGCGCTTGCCGAAGTGATCCTCGTGGACGAACGCGTGACCGGCCGGGAAGTGCGGTTCTTCAACATGGTTGCCGAAGCGCTGGATCTGACCCCGGCGAATATCGCGGGGCTGATGGTTACGCACTAGCTGATCGACGGGTCGAACAACACCCGTCCCACGGTTTTCCGGGCACCCAATCGCTCGAGTGCGCCCGGGAGCGCCTCGAAGCCGACGACCTCGCTGATGAACGGCCTGATCCTGCCGTCGGCAAGTTGGCCGTGGACGTCGGCGTAGCATTGTGCGACGAGTTCCGGGTCGCGTTCCCGGTAGGCGCCCATGTGGACGCCCACAACCGAGTAGTTCTTGACCAACAGGTGATTGGCGGGCGCGGCGGGAATCTCGCCGCCCGCGAAGCCGATGACGAGGAGGCGCCCTTCCCAGGCGAGCAATCGCCGCACGGTGTTGAAATGTCTACCCCCGACAGGATCGTAGACGACGTCGACGCCGCGGCCGTCGGTCGCCTCCATGACCCGTCGGTAGAGGTCGTCGGCTTCGTAGTCGACGACCAGGTCGGCGCCGGCTTGGGTTGCGACTTCCGCCTTCGCGCTGCCTCCCACCGCGCCGACCACCCAGCAACCCTGGGCGCGTGCCATCTGAACGGCGGCCGTGCCGACGCCTCCGGCCGCCGCCAGCACGAGGACCGACTCGCCGGGTGCCAGATGCGCACGTCGATGGAAGGCGAACCAGGCCGTGGCGTAGGTGATGTGGACCGCCATGGCGGATCGCGACGACACGGACGGGGGAATCCGGTGCGACTGTTCCGCCAACAACAGGGATTGCTCGGCGAATCCGCCGGCGGGCTCGACCGTAGGTCCCACGACGCGCTCGCCAGCCGCAAACCCGGTTTGTGCCGAAGCCGCTTCCACGATCCCCGCAGCGACCATCCCCGGCGTGAAAGGCGGCATCCACTTGACCTGGTAGAGGCCTTGGCACTGAAGGATGTCGGCGAAGTTCAAGTCGGACGCATCAACGCGAATGCGTACACTGCCCGGCGGCGGGTCCGGCAGCGGCAATTCGACCGCTTTGAGTTCTCGCCACGGATCGCCCAGCCGGCGCATCTGCCAGGCTTTCAAGAAACGATCTCCACGACGGCTTTGCCGCCGCAATCCCGGGCTGTCAGGGCACTAGGCTTCGACCGCAGGATCTTCGGCAGCGCCGGTCGGACCCGTTTGCTCGCCAACGGCCACCGCCTCGCGCAGGCGCGCGAGGAAGTCGTCGGTCAGGGCGTTGCCCTTGGCGAGGATCGTGCCTTGACCGTCGATCAGCACGTACGCGGGAATCGCGTTGACCTGCCAGACCTTGGCCAGCTCGCTGCCGACCCCGATATGCCATTGGGCCCAGGGCATCGACTCGTCTTCCTGGAAGTCGAGGACCGACTCCAGTTCCGCGTCGATGCTGATGCTGAGAATCTCGAACCGCTCGGCCGGAAGCTCCGTGGCAAGGTCGCGGAGCTTGGGTAGCCCGGCGATGCACGGGCCGCACCATGTCGCCCAAAAGTCCACCAGCACGACTTGCCCGCCGAAGTCGGCGATTCCCTGTTCGACGCCGTCGAGCCGGTTGCCCGCGAAGTCGGAAACCGTGCCGCCCACGGTGGCGTATCGGATCGTGGCGAGGATGTCCCGTTCGGCGTCGGCCACGGTCTGGGTGGTGGGATTGCCCTCGGCATCCCGACCCTTGGCGACGAACTCCTCATCTTCCACGCCGGCGCTCAACCCCCCGGCGAGATTCAGTGCGCGTTCCCGGACGTCGTCCCGCTCGTCATCGGGGGCGGTGTTGATGGACCGGGCCAGACGGGACGCGGCGTAGTACCGGGCGGTGGCGCGGACCAACGGGTCGTTGCCCTCGGCCGCCTTGCCGTTCAAGAACTCGTCGATCTCCTCCGAATCCCCGCGCGCGCTGCCCAGATGCATGAGCATGCGGGGCCAGTCGTCGTAGTCGGGTGCGTGCGATGCCAGCGTGCGAATGCCCGCGAGGACGTTGTTTGGACTGCCGCCGCGAATCCTGGCGCCACGCTCGACGAGAAACTCGGCGGCGTCGATCGTCCGCTCGTGGGTTCCGCCTAGGTCAATGATCGCCCTAGCGGCGGCGAGCGCTTTGGTTCCCGAGGGATCACCGGCGAACAGGCGGGCCAGGAACCCCTCTCGCGGGTTCGTGAAATCGTCGACGAGAGACCAATCCGGCCCCACCCGTTCCGCCAGCGCCAGCGTGCCGAACTCGATGTCGGCGTCGACCGTCGGCGACAGCCCGGGCGTATGCTCCATGAGGAACTGCGCCGCCTCGACGGCACGCTTGCCGTCCGTCTCGATGATCGCCCGGGCCGCGGCCACTGCGAGCACGATATCGGGATGTTCGCCCCGCTCTTCTCTGCGTCGCCGCTCCTTCTCGTCGCTGCCTACGTCGGCCATTGCGATCTCTCGGTCCAACTCGTGCCAGGCCGTATCGAGGTCGAGGTATGCCTCGACGAGTCGCCAGTCCGGCTCGGACGCGACGGCCGTGGCAGCGGCGAACGCGACAACTGCCATCGTCGGAAGCCGACTCGCATGCATTGGATTGCACCGACGTGAACGGATCATGGGTTCCTCCTCATCGCAGGCCTTCCCGTTTGGGTGTCGAGAATAGCAGGGTTCGCTAGAGCTTGAAGGGCGATGGCCGTTGTGGATGACCGTAGCGGTTCAGTCGCAACGCCGGTCCAGTTCGTCCTCGAAACGGGCCATCAGTTCCTCCACGATCGCCCGATGCCGTTGTCCCGACGTCGGCACCATGCCGAACGCATCGGCCATGGCCAGCAGGCTGCGGAGTTCCGCGCAAGCGAGGGTGGGCACGTTGATGGCCACCTCCAGGTTGTCGAGATCCGGCTCCGCGTTGTCGGGGCAGCGGCTTTCGAACTCGGCCCGTAGCTTGGCCAAGCCCTCCTCGCTGTCGTTGTCGATCGCCAAGGGTTGCTCCGGGAAGAGGTCGGCGGACAATTCGGTCAGCCCGAAGAATCCCGCCAGCTTGCCGCAGGAGTCGGTGATCGAGGCTTCGATCGCCAATTGGAACGACAGGTTCGGCTCGTGGCGATTCGGTCCGGCAGCGCATCCGGCGAGAACCAGGAGCGCGACCAGGCCGGTCATGCGAGCTAGTCGGCTACTGGCGGCGGCGTTCATCGCTTGGCCCGCGACTACGGTCCGGCCAGACCTCGTATCAACTCTATCGCGGGGGTCGGGTAGAGGCCCAACGCAACGACGAGCAGGCCCAGGATCCCGATGGTCAGCAGGCCCTCCCAAGGAACGCGGCGACCCTCGTGCGTGCGGTCGCCGTCCGGGCGTTTCGTCATGGCGAAGACGATGCGCAGGTAGTAGTAGATGCCGATGGCGCTGCCCACGATGAGCGCCCAGACGAGGCCCCAGGCGGCATTGCCGACACCGGCGGCGACCAGGTAGAACTTGGCGAAGAATCCGACGGTGAGCGGTATCCCGGCGAGCGCCAGCGCGGCGGCGGCCAGCACGGCGGCGATGGCGGGGCGACGCCAGAGGAGTCCTTCGTAGCCCGAGATCTGGTCGGCGTCCTCGGTTTCGTTCGACAGGACCGTGATCACGCCGAATGCGGCCAGCGTCATCAGGAAGTAGCCGGCGACGTAGAAGAGTCCGGACTCCACGCCGAGGGCTTGTCCTGCCGCCGTGCCGGCCACCACCAGGGCGATCATCAGGTAGCCGAGGTGGGCGATCGACGAATACGCCAGCAGGCGTTTCAGGTTGGTCTGCAGCAGGGCAAGGATGTTTCCGACGACCATCGACAGCACGGCGATGACCGCGATCACGATGCCCACGGCGGACGATGCGAGCAGGTCGGCGTCGATGGCGTAGCGCAGCAGCACAGCGAACACCGCGCCCTTGGAAACCGTGGCGACGAAACCCGTGACGGGCGCAGGGGCGCCCTGGTAGACGTCCGGCGTCCACATGTGGAAGGGCACCAGTGAGAGCTTGAAGAAGACGCCAACCAGCAGCATGGCTTGACCTAGAACCAGGACGTTGTGCTCGCCCGCGGCGATGTCCCCGGCGGCCTCGAAGGCCAACGAATTGGAGGCGGCGTAGATGAGCGCCATGCCGAACAGCATGGTGCTCGAAGCCGCACCCGACAGCACGAGGTACTTGGCTGCTGCTTCGAGCGGCGGGTGGCCCTCCTCGGGGTAGGCGATCATCGCGTAGAGCGAGATGGACAGCACTTCGAGTCCCATCAGGAAGGTCGCGAAATGCGACGCGCCGGCGGTTACGGCGGCCCCCAGCGTCGCCGTGGTGAGCAGCAGGTAGAACTCCTGGCGGTGGGTGGCGCGGCTGCCGAGATAGTGCGCCGAGAGAACAGCGGTGGTGATGGCGGCAAGCGAAAACAGGACGAAGAAGAACAGCGCGTAGCCGTCGATTTCGAGGACCTCGTCGACGATCTGGGTGCCGCCTCCCAAGGCTGTCGGTACGAATGCCAGCGGAATTGCCAACGTGGCGATGGCGCCCCAGAAGGCCACTTGGTGCGAGCGCAGCGCGGCGACGGCAAGCAGCAACAGGACGATGCCGCCGGCCAACGCGAGATAGGGTGCCAGCGCCCAGACCTCGGCGGCGCTCACGGCAGGATCCCCAACGTCTGGATCGTGGCGTTCGACAACTCGAGCACGTGCTGGGGATAGACGCCCACCCAGACGAGGCCCGCCATCATCGCCGCCATGACGCTCATCTCGCGCAGTCCGAAGTCGCGCATGGATGCGACGTCGGGGTTCGGTGTTCCCTGGAACGAGCGCTGCATGAGGTAGAGGCCGTAGACGGCGGCGACGACGATGCCGAGGGTGGCGACCACGGCCATCACCCAGTTCTCTTGGAATGCGCCGAGCAAGGCCAGGAACTCGCCGACGAAGTTGCCAAGTCCGGGCATGCCGACGGAGGCGATCACGAAGAAGAGGGTCATGGTTCCCATGCGCGGGGCGTGTTTCCACAGTCCGCCCATCTGCGCCATCTCCCGGGTGTGCAGACGCTGCTGGATGGCCCCCGCCATCATGAACAGCGCTGCCGTGGAGAAGCCGTGGGCGACCATGGTGACGATGGCGCCCTGCATGCCGAGTTCGTTGAACGCGTACACCCCGAGCAGGACGAAGCCCATGTGGGCGATGGAACTGTAGGCCACCAGGCGCTTGAAGTCCGACTGGCTGAACGCCATGGCGCCGCCGTAGAGGATGCTGACCGTGCCGAGCAGCATCGCCCACAACGCGAAGTCGGCGGACGCCTCGGGGAACAGCGGCACGGCGAAGCGGATGATCCCGTACGCGCCGGTCTTCAACAGGATGCCGGCCAGGATGACGCTGCCGGCCGTCGGTGCCTGGGTGTGCGCGTCCGGCAGCCAGGTGTGCACCGGTACCGACGGCAGCTTGGTGGCGAAGGCGACGAAGAAGCCGAGCATGAGCCAGATCGCGATGCGGGGCTCGATTTCGGCATCGAGCAGCGCCTTGTAGCTGAACGTGATCTCCCCCGTCGCGCCGTGGTGGACGTAGACCAGGGCCAGGATCGCGAACAGCATGAGGAGCCCGCTGATCTGGGTGAACAGGAAGAACTTCATGGAGGCGTAGGCCTTCTCCTCGTGCCCCCAGATCGCGATCAGGAGGTACATGGGAATCAGCATCACTTCCCAGAAGAAGAAGAACAGCAACAGATCCATCGCCGTGAAAACGCCGACGACGCCGGCCATCACCCACAGGATGTTGAACTGGAAGAAGCCTTGCCCGACTTCGATCTCGTCCCAGGAGGAGACCACGGCGACGATGCCGAGGAACATGGTGAGCGCGACCATCAGGAGGCTCAGGCCGTCCATCTCCAGGGCGAGGTGGATTCCGAACCGCGTGATCCACGGCCAATCCATGGCGGCGTAGAGGCCGCCCGCATCCGCGCCGTCCAGCCAGAGCACGGCGGACCAGACTAGACCGGCACCGAATGCGAGGATGCTGACGAGGCGGGGCGCGTCCTTGCTTAACCGCTCGGAGGCCCATGCCACGACGCCGGCGGCGAGCAGGGCGAGGATGACGACGAACAAGACCACTTACGCGCTCGCCACGATCAGGACGACCACGATCAGGCCGATGGCCATGTTGGCGGCGTACCAGCGCAGCCGACCGGTCTGGGTCAGCGCGCCGACGTGGTGGAAGCCGCGGGTGACGGCGGCGGTGATTCGGAAGACAAGGTCGACCGCGTCGCCCTTGTTCACACGCGCCACCTAAAGGAAGGGCTTGACGAACAACCGGTCGTAGACCCAGTCGAATGCCCAGCCGCTTTGCCAGACGCGCCGCAGGGCATCGCCTAAGGAGGACTCCGCCAGCGAGTTAACGTTTATCCGGCCGCTGAAGACCAACCAGCCGAGCACGACGCCGAGAAGCGGGAGAGTCATGGTCGCAACCGCGACGGGATCGAAATGCGAAAACTCGCCGAGCGGGCCAAGGAGACTGTCGAGCACGCTGATTCCCATCCAACCGCCGCCGATCGACAGTACGCACAGCACCAGCAGCGGCCCCCACATGTTGATCCGGGACGCATCGTGGGGCTCGGTCTTCGTCTCGCCCAGGAACGCCACCACCATCATGCGCGTGGTGTAGAGAGCCGTCATGAAGGCCGCCAGTACGCCACCCGCCCAAAACCATGGGCCGGTGTCGTGTTCCCAGGCGGTGAGCAGGATGGCGTCCTTGCTGTAGAAGCCGGAAGTTAGTGGCACAGCCACGAGGGCTATCGAGCCGATCAGCATACTGGCGAACGGCACCGGCAGTTTCCGCCACAGCCCGCCCATCTTGAAGATGTCCTGCTCGTGGTGCAGCGCCAGGATCACCGAGCCGGAGGCAAGGAAGAGCAGGGCCTTGAAGAAGGCGTGGGTCATCAGGTGGAAGATCCCCGCCGACCAGGCGCCGACGCCGAGCGCCATGAACATGTAGCCGATCTGGCTCATGGTGGAGTAGGCGAGGATGCGCTTGATGTCGGTCTGCGTCAGCGCCGTGAAGGAGGAGATGAGGAGCGTCACCAGGCCGACGATGGCGACCGCGAACTGCGCGACGGGTGCCAGATCGTAGATCCCCTTCATGCGGGCGATGAGGTAGACGCCCGCCGTCACCATGGTCGCCGCGTGGATCAGTGCCGAAACCGGCGTCGGACCGGCCATCGCGTCGGGAAGCCAGGTCTGCAGCGGCACCTGCGCCGACTTGCCGACCGCGCCGCCGAGAAGCAGCAAGCCGATGGCCGTGGCCATGCCCGCGTCCAGCTGCCCTGCATCGCCTAGTGCGGTCTGGATGTCGAGCGTTCCAAGTTCCCGGAACAGCAGGAACAGGCCGATGGCCATCAGCGTATCGCCCACCCGGGTCACCACGAAGGCCTTCCGGGCCGCGTAGCCGTTCTCGGGGTCGCGATGGTAGAACCCGATCAGCAGATAGCTGCACAGCCCCACGCCTTCCCAGCCTAGGAACAGCACGAGGAGGTTGTCGCCGAGCACTAGCATCAGCATCGCGAACACGAACAGGTTCATGTAGGCGAAGAAACGGCTGTAGC
>JAPOYW010000638.1 GCA_026706425.1 Gammaproteobacteria bacterium | reverse complement strand
CATTCACGTCAGCCGGGGGGGATGACCCCCGCTGACGTGAATGACAGCGCGCCGATGCCACTGCCAGGCGGAATCAGCGCAAGAAGGTCGATCGCACTGTTGAGGTTGAGGCGTCGTCCATCGCGATGCCGGGCCAATGCGGTAAACACCTTGCGACCCCAGGCATCGGGCAAGTAGTCGTCGACGAGTCCCGGCACGCCGCCGGCGCAGGCAAATCGAATCTCACCGCGACCGAGAGGCAGACGTTTCGGATCCAAGGGGAACGCGTCTGGATTCTCGACGTATTCGGGCGTGTACCTAAAGTCCACACGGCGGACCAAGCCCGCTTCCTCCTCGATCACGCACTCGGCCGCCGGCACCACACCCGTGACGGTACTGTCCACATGGATGTCAAACCGGGCGCGGGTCATCGAACAGGCTCTCGTCCTGGTGCAACAGCGCGTCGAACGTGTCCGCGAGCCCAAGGATCTCCGCCGCCCGGTAGTACTTTCCCGTCGCCACGGTCAGGTCGCCCTTCTCCATCTTCTGCAACGTCGACCGGCTAACGCCGATCCGCAAAGCGAAGGCCGCCAGGCCATCCTTGGGAAAGCGCAGTTTCCGAGCCCGGCGCAGATTGTTCCCCAGTTCTTCCAGGTAGTTGGTCATTGAACGAAATACCGTTAAAACGGTACAACATGGGCATAAACCACAAATCTACCAGAAGAAATAGTATCCAGGCACGCAAATGACCAAACCTGCGGTGTTGCAGGCGCCGGTGCGCTATGGCGCCGGTGCGCTATGGCGCCGGTGCGCTATGGCGCCGGTGCGCTATTCGGTACGAACCTGACCCGTTGCGCGCAGGTGTGCCCGGGCGGCCCGGCGTTCCTCACCGGCCCGGCGCAAGGCGTCGGTGTTGGCCACGCTCACCTTGAAGTAGCCGTCACGCCACGACTCGTCGTCGCTCCACCGGTAGGGCAGCGTGACGACGGTACCCGGTTCGGAGGCCGTCTCGAAGAGGTCGATCGCGGCAGTGGCGATGGCCGCCTGCATGTCCCGGTCGTACGGTTTGCCGCTGGGATTGCCCAAGGGGAGGTCAACGAATGCGAATCGAGGCACTCCGCAGTGCGTCACGATGTCGCGGGCGGCGCCGAGGACCACCGTCGGGATGCCGTTGGACTCCAAGTGCCTGGCTACCAGACTCACGGTCTGGTGGCACACCGGTCAGATCGGCACCAGCAAGGCGATGTCGGCACGATCCTCCCGGCAGCGTTTGAGGATTTCAGGCGCATCGGCTTGACGGGTCCGGCGTTGGCTGTATTCAGTCGGTGCACAATGGAATCGATCGGCGAGCGCGCCAATACGACCTCGGCGCACGAGTTCGTTGAGCACGTTGATCGGGAAGTACGACTCCCGGTCTTCCAAGTGGGTCGCGGTCCGGTCCCAAGACAGGTCGTCGCCGTATAGTCGGACCGGCGGCTCGCCGGTCGAACAGGACGCGACGTGGCGCACATCCGACGCACCGCGGTCGTAGAGCGCCATGGTCGTGATGAGGACCAGCGTCGAATCCGAGACGGGCTTGGGTAGCGGCGTGAACGGAACGTCGTCGAAATGGGCCCAGGTGTACGCCTTCCCGAAGCCCTGGGCCTCGTAGTAGCGCCGGGTGCGCTCCATGTAGCCGATGGGTTCCGCCATCGCGCCCGTCGCCGCCTCCCGAAAGGACCTCGAGATCAATACCCCTCGAGTTCGCCGTAGCGGTTGCGGTGGAAATTCACGTCCCCGAAGGTCTGCTCGGTAACCGCGGCACGCTTGATGAAGAAGCCGATGTCGAACTCGTCGGTCATGCCGATGCCGCCGTGCATCTGGATGCCTTCCCGGGAGACGGTGTGGAAGGTTTCCCCGACCTTGGCCTTGGTGAGGCTCGCGAGCTTGGCGATCTCCGTGGCATCGCGTTCCTCGTCGAGGGCGGTGAGCGCTTCGAGCACACACGACTTCGACAGTTCGATCTCGCAGAACATGTTCGCGGCGCGGTGTTTCAGGGCCTGGAAGGAACCGATCGGCACACCGAACTGCTCGCGGTCCTTCAGGTACTGAACGGTGCGGTCGAAGCACTCCTGGGTGGCGCCAAGCATTTCGGCGCAGATGCCGATGCGGGCGATGTCCAGTGCCGGGTCGAGCACGTTCGCGCCCTGCCCTTCATCGCCGACGAGGGCATCCGCGCTCACGGCAACGTCGGCAAGCTCGATGTTGGCCGCATTGCGGCTGTCGACCATCCTGGTGCGGGTGACGGACACGCCGTCCGCGTTGCGGTCGACGAGGAACAACGAGATGCCGTCGCGGTCGTCCGCTGATCCCGATGTGCGTGCCGCAACGATCAGCTTGTCGGCGACATGGCCGTCGAGCACGAACTTCTTCGAGCCCGTGATCGTGTAGCCGCCGTCGGTCTTCGTGGCCGTTGCACCGATGCCGTAGGGGTCGTGCTTGTGCGACTCCTCCAGCGCCAAGGCAAGCAGGAGTTCCCCTACCACAACCTTGGGCAGAAGGTCGGCCTTCTGCGCGTCGCTGCCGCCGACGTTGAGCACCGCGCCGCCGAGCCAAACCGTCGCGTAGAGCGGGCTTGCCGTCAACGTTCGCCCCGTCTCCTCGGTGACGACGCCCAGACCCTTGTAGCCGAACGCCAAGCCGCCGTGTTCCTCCGGGAACGGAATGCCCGCCCAGCCGAGTTCCACCATCTGCGACCAGGTGTCCCGATCGAAGCCGTCGGCGTTGTCGTCGTCGCGCAACTTGCGCAACTGGTCGATCGGCGCGCTGTTGGTGCAGAAGTCCTTCGCGCTGTCCTTCAGCATGTTCTGCTCTTCGTTGAGAATCATGGGCATCGGCGATTTCCCCTCAAGACGAACCGGCGATGATATGCCAGCCGCGCGGCTCGTAGAAAGCCCTTGGAGACTGCGGACTTCACAACCGCCTACGCCGGCCGAGAACGTGGCCTTGTCGGCGCGTTAGGGTCGCCCCTACGGCATCCCCAAGAGGAACTTCAGAGGGATATGCAGCCGCTCGCGCCAGGCTCTCGGAGTATGGTCGGCACCCTCGAAACGAAGCGTGATCCAGTCATCACCGGATGTGTAGCCGCGTCGACGCATCACCTCGTCCATTTTCTGTTGGAACGGTCCATAGTGGGCATCGAAGGTCTCGGTCCCATGATCGAAATAGATTCTGTGTGCTCCGGCCGAGGGCAAGTGGTGCCCAAGCCATCGAACAACGGCACCGTCCCCGTACCGCCAGTCGGTCGACAGGCAGGCCGCGCCGCCGAACACGCCGGGGTATTCCGCGACCGCGTAGGCAGAGATCAGTCCACCCATGCTGGAGCCCATCACAAGGGTGTTGCTCTGGTCCGACTCCGTCCGGTAGGTCTCGTCGATGAATGGTTTGAGTTCGTGGACGATGAACCGCAGATAATTGTCCGCAGTCAACTCCTGTCCGCCTTCCTCGACAGCAAATCCCCAGCCCTCCTCCCTCATCAACTGCCAGACTTCGCCGGTTACGGCCTTCTGGGGCATGTATTCGGCGCCTCGCGCACCCTTTGTCCAGCTTGCCATCCAGATCGCAACAACGATGGCGGGGCGGATCTCACCATCGGCGACGAGCCGCGTTATCGCCTTGTCTACGTCCCAGAACACGTCCATTCCGGCATAAGGCGAGGTGTCATGGTCAAACATCATTTGGCCATCGTGCATGTAGATCACCGGATATCGGTCGCTTGATGCCGGGTCATAGCCCTCGGGCAACCAGACGTTGACCGGGCGAACTCGTATGAGCTCGGACGGAAACTCCTCGTAGTGGACGATGGTGCCTTCGATTGCTGATCGTTCGGTTCTCCTAGCGACCACTTTTTCGATTTCTCTCTTGGCCAATTCCATTTCCTTCTTCGATGGCATTTTCGTTGCCCTCAAATCTTCGGCAGGGACTCCTTGCTCTCCGACTTCCTGAGAGATGCAACCAACGACTCCCAGCGACAAGGCCAAGCCCGCGCCACATGCCAGAAATCTCAACGTCGTCTCCATCCTCAGACTGGACCGCCCAAGGCGACTAGGTCGTCCCGAACACGTTGGACGTCGTCTGCTTCCAGTTCAAGGGCGCCCGCACCTGCGTTCTGGACGGCCTGGTCGGCGCCTCGAACGCCGCAGAGCACGTGAGTTGCTCCGGTTTGGGCCGCAGTCCAAGCGATCGTCAGTTGCGCGATCGTACAGTCGTACTTCTCGGTCAGGTGGGCCCAGCCGGCAAGCACGTCGAGCAGGCGTTGCCGGTTCTCGAGCTGGAACCAGGGAAGCCATCCGCCCGCATTGTTGCGGAAGTCGTCCTCCCGGAACACGCGGTCCAAGCCCACCTTGCCGGTGAGCAGACCTTGTTCGAGCGACCAATAGCTCAACGTCGCGATGTTGTGCGCCGCGCAGTAGGGCAGGATGTCTGCTTCGCGATCACGAGAGATCATGCTGTAGCGAAACTGATCGCTGGCGAGATCGCCGGCCTTGCGGTACGCGTCGAGTTGATCGAGCGAGACGTTGGACACGCCGATGGCGCGGATCTTCCCCTGGTCCTTCAGATCCATGAGGCAGCCCATGGTCTCGGGAATAGGCGTCTCCTCGGGTGGGATGGCGGGTTTGTGGCATTGCAGAAGATCGATGGTGTCCACGCCGAGCCGCCTGAGACTGTTTTCGACCTCGATCATGATCGTGTCGGGACGTAGGCTGACATGGTTTGCCTTGCCGTCTTTGACACCGTTGTACGAGCCTCGTTCGTCCTCCCACCACACGCCACACTTCGTGGCTAGGACTACCTGATCGCGCCGGCCTTCGATGGCCCTGCCGACAACTTCCTCGCTACGACCCCAACCGTAGGAGGGCGCGGTGTCGATGAGCGTGACACCGCGGTCGATGGCTGCGCGTATGGCCTTGATGAAGTCATCGTCGTCCGTGTCGCCTGCCCTGATTGCCGCCGTACCGAGTCCGACGATGGAGGCTTCGATTCCCGATGATCCTAAAGGCCTATGCCGCATGCCGTCCTCATTGGCTCGACTTCCGGCCGCAAGAATACAATTGTGTTGGTAGGCAATGCAGGAGACGCGTGTGAAGCAAGCTTGGCTCGTTCTTGGGCTGTCTGCGTTGGCGCTCAGTTCGTTGGCTGAGGAGTCGTATTCCCCTCACGTCGACCCGTCCCATGCGACCAACGTCTATTGGGGTGATACGCACGTCCACACCGCCCTGTCGTCGGACGCCTACATCTTCGGCACCCGGCTCACGCCCGATGACGCCTATCGTTTCGCCAAGGGCCAGAAGATCCGCGCGGCGAGCGGCGAGGAAGTTCGTCTGCGCCGACCGCTGGATTTCCTCATGGTGGCGGATCATGCCGAGAACATGGGCGTCATCGCGCGGATCGCCGCCGGAGACGAAGCTCTGTTGACGACCGAGGCCGGCAAACGGACAGCCGAAGCGCTCAACTATCCCGTTTCCCTGGTGGAAGCCCTCGATGCAGACACCGACGATCTGATGAACGCTT
Organism: Gammaproteobacteria bacterium; assembly: GCA_026706425.1. Lineage (GTDB taxonomy): Bacteria > Pseudomonadota > Gammaproteobacteria > Pseudomonadales > Azotimanducaceae > VXYL01. Next base: position 2,323 of record JAPOYW010000638.1, on the reverse strand, counting down.
TCAACGCCGCTACGCTGATGACCATCAAAGCCGACCAAGGTCCGGCCAAAGGTCTAGGCCATGCCGACTACGGGATCGACGAGCATTTCAGCCGCTCGGTCTGGAAAGAGGTCATCGAGAACGCGGAAAGACACAACGACCCAGGTAGATTCACCACCTTCTCCGGCTATGAGTGGACCGTGGCTGCCGGCGGGCACCGAAACGTCATCTTTGCCGACGGGTCCGAACTGACCAGCCGGGTCGTGCCGTTCGGCGATCCGGAACTCGCCGTGGTGTGGACCGACCCGGATTTCAACCGCGCCGAATTCGCCTTCTACTATCTACGCGTACTGGAAATCCCGACGCCTCGCTGGACCGCCTACGATGCGAAGTTCTATGGCTTGAAAGATCTGCCGGATGAGATACCCATGGTCACTCAGGAGCGAGCCTATACGTCGCCCATCTGGTACACGCCAAGTGCGAATTGACGCCAACCCCCCCGTTGGGACGGGCTTGTCCCGGCGCGCCCTTCGGGCGCGTTTCGAGAATGCTCACGCATTCTCGTGGCACCGGGCTAAAAGCGCACGCGCATCCCCGCTTCGATCATGCGTCCCGGCTGGGGTGCCAAGTCCTTGACGACGGACGTGTGCAGCCGCTGCTCGTCGTCGGTGAGGTTGCGGCCGGCAACGAACAGGTCCACCGTCATGTCCCCCGGGCGAAGACGCCACGCGATGCGCGCGCGCAGGTCGTCGTAGGAGTCAGACGGCAACTCGAACTCGGCGACGTCGTCCTGCGCCGAAGCCCGGACGTAGTCCACGTTGGCCCGCAGGCGGTCGCTCGTGAACTCAAGGGACACCCCGACGCGGTTGGGCGGAATGAGGGGCAGGTTGTCGTTGCCGGAGACGTCGAGTTTAGGCGACACCATGTCGTAGAAGGCCCCGACTTCGAGGCTTCCCGCACCCCACTCGACGATGGTCGCGCGGCCCTCCACCTCGAAGCCGGCGAAGGTCGCGTCGGCCTGGGCGTATCGTCGCACGTCGAAGCCGTCCTGCTGCTCACCCGTCGCGGCCTGGTAGATGAAATCGGCGAAGTGCGTGTAGTAGAAGGTTCCCCGCACCGACCGGCCCTCGCCAGTGCCGGTGAGGGTGGCCGACAAGTTGCGGGCCTGCTCATGGTCGAGCCCGGGATCCCCGATCTCGAAGACGCCCGTGCCGGGATGCGGGCTGTCCGAGAAGAGTTCCTCCCCCACCGGAGCGCGGGACGAATAGTCGGCCAGCAACGTGCCCTCCCAGTCCTCGCCGAGCGGAACGATGAGGCCGAGCGACGCGCTGCCGCCGCCGAAGTCGCGGCTCGTGCCGTGCGCCGGTGCGTACTCGACCCGGTCGTAGCGCACCCCGGCTTCGATCCCGAGCTCGCCGAGAGAGCGTTCGCCGACCCAGAACAAGCCGAACGACGACGTGTCGACGGGGGGCGTGAAGGCTTCTTCGCCGGCCACGGAGAATTCGCGGTCGCCGAGCTGGAGGCCGAGGGTACCACCCCAACCGCCGAACGGGCGGTGCGTCAACTCCGCGCGGGCTTCCCAGGCCTTGTTGGCGAAGGCCGTTCCCACTTCGCCGGCTTCGTTCTCCACGTGTTCGTAGTCGTTGATGCCGAGTCGGAGGTTCAGGCCTTCGAAGCCGTCGAACGGGTCGGCCAGGCCAGCCTCGAGGTCGAGGCGCGTCTGTTCGAGGATTACAACGGGAGGGGCCTCGACTTCATCCTCGTGCTCCTCGTCTTCGTGGTCGTCGTCGTGCTCCCCGTGGTCGTCGTGGTCGTCATGCCCTTCCTCCTCGTGTCCGTGTTCGTGGTGGGCATGGCTGTGGCCGGGGATGCCGTACTCGGAGTCGAGGCTGCCGACGGAAAGTCCGGCGAAGCCGCGGTCGCCGACGAAGGAGAAGCCGACGGAGCCGCCGCGAACGTCGATGCCGCTCCCGGGCAGACGGCCGTGGACCTCCTCCTCGTCCCCGTGCCCTTCCTCATCGTGGTGGTCGTCCGCCTCGTGGTCGTGATCGTCGTCCCCGTGCTCGTCGTCGTCGTGGTGCTCTTCCTCTTCCTCCAAGGCGTGCAGGGCCGCGGACTCGGCGAACCCGGGGATGTCGTAGTCGTCCGCCTCGCGGGCGAAGGCGTCGACGTGCCACGCCACGTTGCCGCCGCCGCCGTCGAGCCGGAAGGTCCCGCTGCTACCGCTGCCGTTGTCGGTGCCGCGCAGGTCGAGAGCGCCGCGGATGCGCTCCGGCACTTCGTCCGGGATGCGTCCCGTGTGGACGTCGACCACCCCGCCGATGGCGCCGGAGCCGTAGAGCAG
>JAPOYW010000537.1 GCA_026706425.1 Gammaproteobacteria bacterium | reverse complement strand
CAGATGGAGCGGCTGGTGCGGCAGTGGCGGGAAACCGGCTCGATCCGGGACCGCTGCGGCGAGGCGGTGAACGAATCGGGGCTGCGCTTCGACGACACGATGCCGGTTGAACACCGTCGGGGTGCGGGACCCGGCGGGGAGTCGATCCCGGCGTCGGAGCGGGTGGTGGTCGGCGAGAAGGTGACGCACCGGCTGGCGCAGCGTCCGGCGAGCTACGAGGTGCTGCGCTACGTGCGGCCGGTGGTGAAGCGGCGGGACACCGGGGAGCTGGTGGCGGCGCGGGCGCCGGCCTCGGGGGAGCCGGGACGGATGCGCCAGGTGCGATCAGGACGCGAGCTCAGCGAGAATCGCCCGTGCAGTGCTGTTCGGTGTCGCGAAGGGATTGACCACCTGCACCTCCCCAAGTTCCTGTCCGTGTTGCAGGTCTTCCGTTAGGAGCGCGACACAGCCGACAGACTGCGCGGCCGCGACGATCAAGGCATCCCACCACGACAGCAGGTACTGTTGCTGGTTGACCCATGCGCGTTCCATGATTGCCAGATCCATCCTGACCGGTTGCCACGATGCAAGGTCGCGCACGATCTGCCGCGCTTCCTCATCAGCGGTCGCTGGTTGCACCTTTCGAGTGAGCGTGACAAAGAGCTCCTGAAGCACCTGATAGCTCACACGGGCAGCGCGCTCTTGCGCCAACGTGCTCAGCCACTCGTCCGCCCGCGACTGTTTGGCCGGATCGGTATTGTCGTGCCGGTAGACTAGAACGTTCGTGTCAACGAAGACCGGTGCGGTCATGCAGTTCGTCCCGCGTGGGTGTTCGGCCTTCGACCCAAGTCAGTCTCCGCGGCGCCCTCGCGAAGAAGCGTTCCATCGCCGCGTCGTAGGCATCCTCTCGCTGACGCATACCTTCAAGCACGGCGGCAAGCCATTTGGACACGCTACGATCATTCTCAGCCGCCCGGATTCTTACCCAGCGCGCGACGTCATCAGGCAACGCTATTGTTATGTTCCTCATGTCACGAAAATAGTGATCCACGAACTTCGTGTCAATCCGCGAATCGGTGCATTGAGGGCATGCACACGAACCGTTCTTCCGATACTCGCTCACTTGTGTACGATCGTCCGATGGCGGGAGGAGACTGGAGCCGAGCGGAGGTAGAAGCCGCTGTTCAGGACTACCTGGACATGCTTGCGCTCGAACGATCCGGCAAGCCGTACACGAAAAGTGATCACAATCGGGTGCTGCGCCGGCGACTGCAAGGCCGGTCCCACGGCTCGGTCGAATTCAAACACCAGAACATCAGCGCTGTTCTCGCCGGCTTGGGGCTACCCTATATCGACGGCTACAAACCGCGGGGCAACGTGCAAGCGTTGTTGCGCGAGGTGGTCGGCGAGCGCGTTTCGCCACTAATCGATGAATTGACTCGCGAGGTTACGGCTCCGCAGGAGGCGTTGACCGTGGCCGATGTCCTTTCCATCCAGGTCGAGCCGCCTAAGAACAGACTGGCCGTGGCAGAGGAGCCCGCCGAGTACGTCATATCGAGACCCAACCCGAGGCCGTTCGACTACGTCCAACAGGAAGCCGCGAACAAATCCCTCGGAGACGCGGGCGAGACCTTGATCATGGTGTACGAGCGAACCCGGCTTCAGCGTGCCGGCAAGGATCATCTGGCACGAAACGTAGAGCAGGTTTCCAAGACGATCGGGGACCACATCGGCTACGACATCCATTCCTACGAAGAGACCGGTCGCGACCGCTTCGTCGAAGTGAAGACCACCCGCTACGGGAAACGCACGCCGTTCTACATCAGCGCCGGCGAGATTCGATTCTCCAAGGCCAACACCGACGCCTACCAGCTCTACCGGGTCTTCGAATTCCGCGAGCGCCCAAAGCTCTTCACCCTACCCGGCGATGTCGAAGGGCATGTGACGTTGCGAGCCACCAACTACCGCGCGCTCTTCTGAGAGACCGTTTAGAACGTCGCAATCGCGTTGATCGCTGAGCCCGTACCGTTCGGCACCCGTATGGGTGCCGCGGTCAGCAGGAACGTCCAGCGTTTGCGTTCGGCGGCAGCTTCGGACACTTCGGTTAGGTCCATGACATCCAGGATCGGCATGCCCAGCGCGGTCAGAACCAGGGTGTGGACGGGTGCACCGGAGTTCGGCACGCCTGAGGGATAGACGTCAAGGCCGCCATCGGTGCCGACCACGGCAACGTCCCGCGCCTTGAACCAGGGCACTGTGGACGCGTGGAAACCCGGGTAACCGCCCTGCCATGTCCCTTCCTCGGCGCGGCGCAGCCAGCGTCCGGTGTTGAGCACGACCGCATCGCCCGGGCCGACCTTGAACCCCGCTTTCGTCTCCCAGGCTTCGAGATCCGCGACCGTCACGCCTTCTCCGGCGTCCAGCCACGCCTTGCCCTTGAGGCGCGGAATGTCCATCAACACACCCCGCGTGAAGATGCCGTTGGCGATATTGGTGACGGCCAGATTCTTGCAGCCTTGTGCCGTCGTTTCGGACATCGGGAAGTCGTTGTAGTTACTTGCCCTTGTAGGCTAGGTGGCACAGGGCATCGATGTGCGAGTGGGCGAAGCCGTGGAACATCAGGCTCCACGTGTCCGTGGCCCAACCGCCGGCCCGTTCCGGCGTCGCCATCATCCGGTGCTCGAACGGCGAGCTGTTGTCCGCGGCCCGCTCCGTCAGGAGTGGATGCGCCATGGAGACCGAGACGCCTTCCGTGACGAGTTTGGCTGCGGCCACGCGTACGGCGGGGGTGATGAGGTTGAGGGTGCCTAGCTGGTCGTCTTCACCCCAGCGACCGGCGTTCGAGAGTTGCGTCGCCCAGGCGTCGATCGTTGCGCCGGTGATCGGCGGTCCCTTTTCCTCCCGACGACGACCTGCGAGGCGATCACCGTCGCCGCGACGGTCGCGATGAGTCGTCTGGCGAATTCGTTCATGGCGCAGTCCCCCGGTCTATTCCGACTGACCGACTCTACCAAGGATGGCGTGCAGTGCCAGCGCATCCAACGGCGTCGTTTCTTCACCGCGGGACGCCGCAAGGGCGTCCCCTACAGGAAGATTCTCAGGTACTCGATGAATCCCACTCCGTATCGTTCCCGGTACGTGAACCAGGTGATCACCGCCACGCCGAAGCACGCGATGAACGAAACCGCGAGGACGGCAACCGCGGCGATGAGAGCGTCGTTCTTCAGCAGCCGCAGGACGCGCCGCCCGATTGACAAACTCTTCTGCATGCCCGTTTGCACAGCGCGGCCTCGCTATCGCACGTAACGCGAGATGACGTTCTCAAGCAGTTCCTGGCGACCGCTGGCTGGCGCAAGATCGAGGTTCGTTGAATGCACGTGGCCGGCGAGGCTTCCGAAGTCCAACTCCCCGTTCAGGATGCGTTGTCCTAGCACATCGTCCCACCCCGAATAGCGATTCGCGACGTGCTCGGCCAGTTCGCCGGATTCGATTAGCGCGGCAGCGTTCAGCAAGCCCCGCGCCAAGGTGTCCATGCCGCCGATGTGGCCATAGAAGAGATCCTCCCGGGCAACGCTCTGGCGGCGCAGCTTGGCGTCGAAGTTGAAGCCGCCGCTGGCAAGGCCGCCGGCCCGCAGAATCTCGTAGAGCACCAGGGTCGCTTCCTCGACGCTGTTCGGGTACTGGTCCGTGTCCCAGCCGTTCTGCGGGTCGCCGCGGTTGGCGTCGACGCTGCCGAAGATGCCGTGCGCGATGGCATAGGCAACTTCGTGCTGGAAGGTGTGGCCGGCAAGCGTCGCGTGATTGCACTCGATGTTGAGCTTGAACTCGTCGGTTAGGCCGTATTTCTGCAGGAAGGCGTAGCAGGCGGCGCTGTCGTAGTCGTACTGGTGCTTTGTCGGCTCGCACGGCTTGGGTTCGATGAGCAGCGTGCCCCGAAAGCCGATCTTGTGCTTGTGTTCGACCACCATTTGCATGAAACGGCCAAGCTGGTCGGACTCGCGCTTGAGGTTGGTGTTAAGCAGCGTGTCGTAGCCTTCGCGACCGCCCCAAAGCACATAGTTCTCGCCACCCAACTGGTGGGTAAGTTCGAGGGCGGTTTTCACCTGGGCGGCGGCATGGGCGAACACTTCCGGGTTCGGATTGGTCGCCGCACCCGCCGCGTACCGGGGATGTCCGAACAGGTTCGCGGTTCCCCACAGGAGCTTGATTCCGGTCTGCTCCATCTCGTGCGCCATGTCCTCGCCGATGGCAAGCAGGTTCCGCTCCGTCTCGGCCAGGGTGGATCCCTCGGGCGCCACGTCGCGGTCGTGAAAGCAGAAGTAGGGGGCCGTCAGCTTCGCGATGAACTCGAAGCCGGCCGCGAGCTTCTCTCTCGCCGCGGCCATGGGGTCCGCACTGCCGTTGGCCCAGGGGCGGTCCCAGGTTCCGGAGCCGAAAACATCCGACCCCGGGGCGTCGAAGGAATGCCAATAGCAGACCGCGAAGCGCAGGTGCTCCCTCATCGTCTTGCCAAGGATTTCGGCGTCGGCATCGTAGTAGCGGAACGCGAGCGGGTCGGTGGACTCCGGGCTCCGATAGCGAATCGTGTCCACGTCCGGAAAGAAGCTCATAGCGGCCATCTCCAAGGTACCCCCGTCGGAATTATGGCCTTTTTTGCGAGCGTCTTGCGGTCAGGCTTCGCGAAGAGCCGGGAAGCGGTCCTTGAGGTCGTCGTAGAGACCGCGATAGGTCGAAAAACGCTCTTCGGACCGCTCGATCTCCTCGGACGAGGCTGCCACTGTTTCGACCGCGGGTGCCTGCGGGCAGACCTCGGCCGGATCACCAGCCAGATGGCCCAGATTCGCCAGCCTCGCCGCACCCAAAGCAGGGCCAACCGCCGCGTCTTCGCGGTAGATCAGCGGCCGCCCCAGGGCGGCGGACAGAATACGGCCCCAATAGACGCTTCGCGCGCCGCCGCCGATCACGCTGACCTCGCCGATGTTGGCGCCGGCCTCCTCGAGCACCCGCTGACCGTCAGCCAACGCGAAGGCCACGCCTTCGAGTACGGCGTAGGCGAGTCGGGCGCGGTCGACATCATGGTCGAGCCCCACGAACGCGCCGAGTGCATTGGCGTCGTTGTGCGGGGTGCGCTCGCCCGAGAGATAGGGAAGGAAGTAGACGCTCCCGGGATCCGCGCCCGACGACTCGACCTCGTCGATAAGGACTGCTTCCGACTCCGCACCGGTGAGGCCGGTCACCCAGGTGAGCGCGCTCGCGGCGGATAGGATCACCGACATCTGGTGCCACATGCCCGGGAGCGCGTGGCAGAAAGCGTGGACGCCCCCTGCCGGGTTGGGTCGGTAGGCAGCGTCCGGCACGAAGTAGACCCCCGAGGTGCCGAGCGACAGGAAACTCACCCCCTCCACCACGGCGCCGGCACCGACCGCTCCCGCGGCTTGGTCGCCGGCACCGCCAACCACGGGCACCCTCTTCATTCCCCACGCCGCAGCGACATCCGCGCGCAGTTCGCCGGCCACTTCCGAGCCTTCCACCAGTCGCGGCATGTGCGAGAGCGAAAGGCCTGTCGCGTCGAGCATGCGCACCGAATAGCGCCTTCCACCCACATCGAGCCATAGCGTGCCCGATGCATCGGACATGTCGCTCGCGAAATCGCCCGTCATGCGGTAGCGCAGGTAGTCCTTGGGCAGGAGGACCGTCCGCGTCCGCTCGAATATCGCCGGTTCGTTCCGGCACACCCAGAGAAGCTTCGGGGCCGTGAAGCCCGGCATTGCCCGGTTGCCGGTCAACGCCCCCACATCCACCACGGCTTCGAGTTCCTGGCATTCGGACTCCGATCGTCCGTCGTTCCAGAGAATCGCGTTGCGCAGGACCCGCCCGCCGTCGTCGAGGAGAACGGCACCGTGCATCTGCCCGGAGAGGCCGATAGCGTCGATCGCCGGCGCGAAGTCCTTTAGGCGCCGAACCGCGGCATTGGTCGCCTGCCACCAGTGTTCCGGCGACTGTTCACTCATCCGGGGTCCGGGCCGCGAGACGGTGAGGCTTTCGCTGGCTTCGGCAACAACCTCGCCGTCGTCGGTGACCACCGCCTTGACGGCGGACGTACCGAGATCAATACCGAGGTACATGGTTCGCGTCGAAGTTAATTTCGACGCGGTGTTCTAGACTCCTTGGACGCCCTTGATGCTTACACGCAGGTTGCATTTGGAACAGCGATCAGGGTCGCTCTTGGACGGCTCGCGTACTCGCGAGACGCGCTAGCCTGTTGGCGACGCGGGCGCTTGTTCGCCGACGGCCCCTTCTGAAGCCTTGCTCTCCCGCTCCGCGCGTTGCATCGCAAGCAGGTGGTTGACAACCAACAACATGCCCTCGGCGCTTCCCGCCGAGACGGTGTCCACGAGATAGCGACCGTCGACGATGATCGTGGGCGTTCCCTGGACCCGGTACAAGCGCGTTTGCGCGTCGGCCTGGCGGATCCGGGTGGCGATTGCGAACGAGTCGAAGGTGCGTACGAACTCTTCCTCGTCGACACCCGCCTGGGTCACGAACATTCGACGGATCAGTTGCGGACGACTCATGTCGATGCCGTAGTCGTGGATGTTCTCGAACATCGGCATATGCACTTTCGGGAGGACGTCCAATTCCTTCGCGGTGTAGAAGGCCTGGGCAAGGGATCTCAAGTTCCGCGTGGCCATTGGCACCCGATGGAAGTCGACGTCGTCACCTTGCGCCAGAACCCAGGCGTTCAGTATGGGTTCAAGCTGGTAGCAATGAATGCACCCGTAGGAGAACACCTCCACGACCTCGATCTTCTCGGGGTCCCGGGTCTCAACGGGAACCGGGAGTTTGAAGTAGTCCTTGCGCTCTCTGAACTCCTGCGCGGGGACAACCACCGACACGGCCAGGGCGACGACGGCTAGAGATCGGGCGACGAGGTTCATCGGTTTGCCTTCCCGGACGACGATCCGCATTAGACCGCGCAGCAATCCGTCAGTGCAATCCCAACACGTAGTTGGCGACGGCCGCGATCTCCCCATCGGTCATGTTGGCAGCCGTTTGGCGCATCATGCCCTCGTAGTCGCCCGTGTCCGTCCTGCGCTGTCCCTCGCGGTAGGCCTTCAATTGCTCTTCGACGTAGGCGGCAGGCTGCCCGGACAGGCTCGGAAAGCCGGCGAGCGCGTTACCGCTACCGTCCGGTGCATGGCACGCCGTGCACGCCGCCACTTGCTTGGCTAGGATGCCGCCGCGGTAAATCGCCTCGCCGTCTTCGAGGCCCTCCCGCGACGCCTGACCAATCTTGCCTGCTTGGCTGGCGTAGAACGCGGCCATATCCCGGAGATCCTGGTCGGTCATGTTGTCCAATTGTCCCACCATGACCCCGGGATCCCGGTCGCCGTCGCGCATGAGTTGCATCTGGCGGAAAAGGTAGCGTGCGCTCTGGCCGGCGATATGGGGATAGCCGGGGAGAAGGGTATTGCCGTCTTCCCCGTGGCAGGCAATGCAGGTCTTCGAGGCGAGCACGCGGCCAGCCGCGGCGTCGCCTGGGCGTGCCTCATCGTCGTTCTCCGCGGCTGATGCGTCCACCGCACCAACAACCGCGCACAGCGCGCCAATCCCAATGATCGTTCGCGATCTCACCATGACCCCATGAAAGCGCCGGCGCAATTCGCCCCCGGGGTCGCTAGACTCCGGGTGCCCGAGCGGCGGGATTATATAGCACCGTGTCCGACGATGGACTGCCGCAGCAGCAACAGCAACGCAGCAACAGCAACAAGCAACACAGCTCAGCGCCGCCGCCGCAGACCGCAAACAGGCAACGCACAGTTCGTAACACATTGGCCACGGTCGCATTGGCCAAGTTGCGCATTCGTCGAGACTCCACTATGCTCCCACGCCGTCGCAGTGGGAACATAGT
>JAPOYW010000150.1 GCA_026706425.1 Gammaproteobacteria bacterium | reverse complement strand
GCACTAGCAACCGCATGAGGTTGCTAGTGCCGAATATCGAGCAATGGCCGTACAAGCAGATAACTTCTACCATGTATTTCCTCTATCCTAATGTCGTGATGGTTGTGGACACGTTCGGCGTAGATCTGTTGCGGATTTTCCCTCTTGAAGACTCGCCTTCAAAATCCAGAACGATTCATACATGGTACGTTCATCCCAACGTAAAGAAACAACTCGAAGAGCATTCGATATCGTATGAGGATAGGATGAAATCGTTCAGGGATGCCGTCGAGAAAGAGGACTATGCAATGGGGGAGGACGTTCAATTGAACGCCGAGATGGGGATTCAAGCAGACATCCTGCTCGGGCGGAACGAAGGGGCGTTGCATCACTTTCACAATGTCCACCGATCGGGAATTGGTCGTGATTTGCTACCGGTCGAGGATGCTTGAGCGTTGCGTACCGAGAGCCCGGTCGTTCCATAGTGAGGCATTGGAAGCAGCCGAGTTCACCCCAGCCGGTCGATTTCCCCCTGCACGGCTAGCCACGCCGCCTCTTTCCGTTCCACCTCCTCCATGATGCGGCGACGTTCGGCCACCAGCCGCGCCAGTTCGTCGGGCCTCTCATGCGCATCGCCTTCCCCGAGGCTCGTATCGATGTCCTCGAGGCGTCCGTTGAGTTGCTCGAGCCGCCGTTCGAGGCGCGCCTGTTCACGGCTCAACGCACTGCGATTGCCCCGGGACCGGGTACGGCCATTTGGCGGACGCTCGCCCGTCGAGCGTTTTCGGCGCAGCGCGGTGTATGCGTCGAGGTCGTCGCGGAACCGGCTGACGGTGCCGCTGGCGACGAGCCAGAAGTCGTCGGCGCATTGCCTAAGCAGGTGCCGGTCGTGGGAGACCAAGAGCACGGCGCCGCGGTATTCCTGCAAGGCGATGGCCAGTGCCTGGCGCATGTCGAGGTCGAGGTGGTTGGTCGGTTCGTCGAGCACCAGCACGGCGGGCTGCCGACAGGCGAGCAGCGCGAGCACCAGCCGGGCCTTCTCGCCGCCGGAGAACGTCCTCGCCGGCCTGCCTACGTCGTCGCCACGAAAGCCCCAGCCACCGAGGTAGTCCCGGACAACCTGGTCCGTCCAAGCCGGACGACCGGCGTCTGCGGGATCCGCGAAATGGTCGAGCGGGGAGGCGTCGAGATCCAGGGACTCGAGCTGATGTTGCGCGAAGTAGCCCACGGCAGCGTGTTGGCCGCGAGTAGACGACCCGGCAAGCGGCGTCAGTTCGCCGGCGAGGCAGCGCAGCAGCGTGGTCTTTCCGGCACCGTTGGCGCCGAGCACGCCGATGCGGTCGTTCGGATAGACGCGCAGCGTGACGTCTTCGAGCACGGCCTTTTCGTCGTAGCCGATCGCCGCGTCGTCGAGCATGAGCGTCGGGTTGGAGATCTTCTTCGGCTGGGTGAAGGCGAACCGATACGGCAATTCGGCGTGGACGGGGGCGACCAGGTCCATCCGTTCGAGCTCTTTCAGCCGGCTCTGGGCCTGGCGCGCCTTGCTCGCCTTGGCGCGGAACCGGTCCACGAAGGCATGGATCTCGGCGACGCGCCTCTGCTGTCTCTTGTATACCGCTGCGCGGCGGTCGAGCGCCTCGGCGCGCTGGCGCTCGAACGCGCTGTAGTTGCCCGAGTAGGCCGTGGCCTTGCCGTCGTCCAAGTGGACGATCTCGCCCATGCTGCGGTCGAGGAAGTCCCGGTCGTGGGCGATCAAGAGCAGCGTTCCCTCGTACCTGCGCACCCAGTTTTCGAGCCACAGCGTCGCGTCAAGATCCAGATGGTTGGTCGGCTCGTCGAGCAGCAGCAGGTCCGAGGGAGTCATCAACGCCCGGGCGAGATTGAGGCTGATGCGCCAGCCGCCGGAAAATGCGCCGTGGGGCTTGCCGAAGTCGGCCGCGTCAAAGCCGAGACCGGAGAGGATCTCGCCGGCGCGGGCATGGGCATCGTAGCCGCCGACATCCTCGAAGTCGGAGTAGAGATGGCCGAGGGCGTCGTCGTCAGCCGCCCTTTCGGCCTTCGCGATGGCTCTCTCGATGGATCGCAACCCGCTGTCGCCATCCAGTACGAAGTCGAGAGCCGAACGGGAAGACGGCTCGATGGACTGTTCGAGGCACGAGAGCCGCCAGGATCCCGGCCAGAGAACCTCGCCCTCTTCCGGGAGGAGGCGGTGCCGAACCAGTTCGAACAGCGTTGACTTGCCGATCCCGTTGCGCCCCACGACCCCCGCCTTGTGGCCGGCGTGGATGGTGAGATCCAGGCCGTCGAACAGGGTCCGGTCGCCGCGGCGCAGCGTTACGTCGATGAACTGGAGCACGGTGCTAAGGGTAGGACTGTGGGGTGGGTGGGCGGACGCTGTCCTGGACATGGGTGCAGAGGACGTCGACGGCGCGGCCAAAGGCCCACCGCACTGTCGTATCATGCGCCGCCATCATAACGCACCGTCGCCGACCTTGAGCCAATATCTCGTCATCCATCCCACCCATCCACAGCCGCGGTTGGTCAACCGCGCTGCCGAGATCGTGGCGGGCGGCGGCATCATCGTCTACCCGACCGACTCCACCTACGCACTCGGGTGCCGACTGGGGGACAAGGATGCCGCGGACCGGATTCGGTCGCTCCGACAGTTGCCCAAGGACCACTACCTCACCCTGGTGTGCCGCGACCTTTCCGAACTAGCGACCTACGCACGCGTCGACAACACCAGCTACCGGATCATCAGGCGCCACCTGCCGGGCCCCAGGACGTTCGTACTGACGGCCACCCGCGAGGTCCCCCGCCGGCTCGTGCATCGGCAGCGTCGGACGATCGGCCTGCGCGTGCCGGACAACGTCATCGCGCAGGCCATCCTGACCGCCCTCGGCGAACCGATCATGTCGACCACCGCGCTCATGCCCGGTGCCAGCTTGCCGCTGACGGACATGGAGATGGAACGGGGCACGCTGGAACACGCCGTGGACGTCATCGTCGACGGTGGCATCGGTGGCGTGCGGCCCACCACGATCGTCGATCTCACGTCCGGCGACGTCCAGATCGTGCGGGAAGGCGTCGGCACGCTGGACATCTGACCACGGTATACTGCTGCGCATGGACCAGTCCGCCGGGCGACGGTTGACGTCGGGACGGGACAAGCCCGTCCCCTCGCATGGAACAAACGCCAAAGGGAGCTTGCGACCGTGGCGTTTGGTCCATGCGAGGTCGGTGTGGCTGGGCCGGAGGCGAACCCGGCACATAGCGGAGCGAAGTGCCGGGCCAGCTATGGGGCGCTTTCATGGAACATCCGACGAAGGGCGCATCGCGCCCTGCGGAGAATGTTCCATGATCGACGGCGGGGCTGGGCCCGAGGCGACCCGACGCACAGCGGAGCGAAGGCGCGTCGTTGCCGACGCGGTCGGGGCGGCACTGGGGCGCTACGGTTAAGAGGCAACCGGACCAACCTTGAGCAGCAGCGACTCCGATCAGCGGGTATTGTCGGGGATGCGGCCCACGGGGCGCATGCACATCGGCCACTACCACGGTGCCCTGAAGAACTGGGTACAGCTTCAGCATCAATACGATTGCTACTTCTTCGTGGCCGACTTCCACGCCCTGACCACCGGCTACCAGGACACCGAGAACATCGAGCAGTTCACGTTCGACACCGTGGTCGACTGGCTGGCGGTGGGCTTGAGCCCCGGGGCGGCGACAATCTTTGTCCAGAGCAAAGTTCCCGAACACGCGGAACTTCACCTCCTGCTGTCGATGATCACGCCGGTGCCCTGGCTCGAACGCGTGCCGACCTACAAGGATCAGTTGGCGAATCTCGGCGACCGGGATCTCGGCACCTACGGTTTCCTGGGATATCCCGTGCTGCAGGCTGCGGACATCCTGATGTACCGCGCCGGCCACGTGCCGGTGGGCGGCGACCAGGTCGCGCACCTCGAACTCGTGCGCGAGATCGCGCGCCGCTTCAACCACATCTTCGGTCGGGAGCCGCAGTTCGAGATGCACGCCGAGCGGGCGATCGCGCAGATGGGCAAGAGACCGGCCCGCCTGTACCGCCAAGCCCGCAAGGACTATCTCGAGCGCGGCGACACCGAAGCGCTGTCCCGCGCCCAAGCCCTGCTGGCCGAGCAGCAGAACCTCTCCATCGGCAACCGCGAACGCTTGTTCGGCTACCTGGAAGGCGGCGGGCGCATCATCCTGCCGGAGCCCCAAGCACTCCTGACCGAGGCGCCACAGGTGCCCGGCGTCGACGGACGCAAGATGTCGAAGTCCTACAACAATACGATCCGGCTGCGGGAGAGCCCCGACGTGGTCGAGCAGAAGGTGCGCAAGATGGTCACCGATCCGGCGCGTGTGCGTCGCGAAGACCCGGGCGATCCGAACAAGTGCCCGGTCTTCGAACTGCACGAGGTCTACTCCGACGACGACACCAAGACCTGGGCCGCAGACGGTTGCCGGGGCGCATCGATCGGCTGCATCGACTGCAAGGGGCCACTGATCGACGCCATCAACCGCGAACAGGCACCGTTCATCGAACGCGCCGAACAGTTCGAGAACAATCCCGACCTGGTCCGCACCGTCCTCATCGAGGGGTCCGAAGCCGCGCGCGAAGAGGCGCGGGAGACCTTGGAGGAAGTCAAAGCCGCCGTGGGCATCGCGCACCGATGACGACCTCGGGCGACGGCGAAGATCGCCGGCCCCACCCCGCTGGGACCGACAAAGCCGGGTCCACGGGCACCCCGCTCGAAGGAGGCTTGAACCGACTGCACGACGCGAAGCAGCGCGACGACAAGATCGTCGCCCTGGTCGGGGGCAAGGTCTACCGCGACCTGCCGACCGACCTGTACGTCCCGCCGGATGCCCTCGAAGTGTTCCTCGAGGCGTTCGAGGGTCCCATGGACCTGCTGCTGTACCTGATCCGCCGTCAGAACATCGACATCCTGGACATCCAGGTTTCCGAGATCACCGAGCAGTACATGCGCCACATCGAGTTGATGAAGGTGCTGAAGCTCGAACTGGCCGGCGAGTACCTGGTGATGGCGGCAACGCTCGCGGAGATCAAATCGCGCATGCTCCTCAAGCAACCGGGGGGTGAGGACGACGAGGAGGAGGATCCCCGGGAGACGCTCATTCGACGCTTGCGGGAATACGAACGCCTCAAGGAAGCCGCGGGCCGGCTGGACGAACTGCCGAGACTCGAACGCGACCTGCACACCGCCCGCGCCGCGAAGCCGGACCCGGTGAAGCGGCACGCGCATCCCAACGTCGACCTGAAGGAGGTGCTGGTCGCCTTTGCGGACGTCCTCAAACGCGCCGAGTTGCAGAAGCGCCACACGATTGCCCGCAGCGGACTGTCGGTGCGTGAACGCATGTCCGACGTACTGGCCCGTGTCAACGGTCGACCCGGGCTGGTTCCCTTCGCCTCCCTGTTCGATTTGAGCGAGGGACGAAGCGGTGTCGTGGTGACCTTCCTCGCGCTCATGGAACTGCTCCGCGACGCGTTGATCGACCTGGTCCAGAGCGGACCCTTCGCGCCAATCTTCGTTCGCCCACCACAAGCCAACCCGACGGAGGAACCGGCGGAAGCTGGCGCCCGAACGGGGGAGGACGCCTGATGGAGGCCGATCAGATCGAGCGCATCGTCGAAGCGGCGCTGCTCGCCGCGGACGAACCGGTGAGCATCGACCGGCTGGTCAAGCTGTTCGCCCCCGGCGAACTGCCGGATGGAAACGCCCGCGGCGCGGTTCGGGCGGCTCTCGACGCGATCGGCGAGGCCACTGCCGGCCATGGATTCGAGCTAGTCCGCGTGGCGAGCGGCTTTCGCTTCCAGGTACGCCAGCAACTCAGTCCGTGGGTCAGTCGCTTGTACGAAGAACGCCCGCCACGCTACTCGCGGGCGTTGTTCGAGACCCTGGCATTGATCGTCTACCGACAGCCGGTGACCCGGGGCGACATCGAGGGAATCCGGGGCGTGTCCGTGAGTCAATCCATCATGCGGACACTCCTGGAACGTGGCTGGATTCGCGTCGTCGGCGAACGCGAGACTCCCGGACGGCCTGCCCTCTACGGTACGACGCGTGCCTTTCTCGACTACTTCAACCTGAAGAGCCTCGAGGATCTGCCGCCCATGGACGAGATCGAGTCCTTGATGAAACCGGCGCTCGACGACGCCGCTCGGGCGGAGGAAGGCGACGCCAAGGAGAGTCCGGACGAGGAACTCAAGGAACCTCCGCGCCCCCGGCCTGTGGCCGAAATCATCCAAATGCCCCGCCCGGCCGACCCGCCGGATCGGTGACAAGCGTTCGTCCGCGGCCCTCTTTTGGCGAGGGGCAACCCCTCGCGCTCCCCGGCTGAGGGCTCCCGATGACGGAGAAACTGCAAAAAGTACTCGCCGACCACGGCTTCGGCTCGCGTCGGCAGATGGAGCGGTGGATAACCGCCGGACGGGTGACGGTAAACGGGCAGGTCGCCGGGATCGGAGCCCGCGTGGACGCCACCGACGACATCGTTGTCGACGGCCGCAAGGTCGCCAAGGCGTCCGCTGCAAGCTGTCGCATCATCGCCCTCAACAAGCGCGCCGGCGTCATCGTGTCGCGCCGGGATCCGGAAGGTCGACCGACCGTGTTCGAGGACCTACCCCGGCTCAGGGCCGGCCGCTGGATATCCGTCGGGCGGTTGGATCTGCAGACCACGGGGCTTCTGCTGCTCACCAACGACGGCGATCTGGCGCATTGCCTCAGCCACCCGAGTACCGGCATAGACCGGGAATACGCAGTGCGGGTCACCGGGGTGCTCGATGACGACGCTCTCAATCGCCTCAAGACCGGTGTTGACGTGAACGGTCGGGTCGAATCGTTCAGCGATATCCGCTACTACGACGGAACCGGCACGAACCACTGGTATCACGTGGTGCTCATGGAGGGCCGCAACCGCGAAGTGCGCGACCTGTTCGCCAGCCAGGGCGTTACCGTGAACCGTCTAAAGCGGGTGCGCTACGGGCCGGTGATCCTGCCGGCGTGGCTGCCGAGGGGGGCGCGGGAAGAGATGGGGGCCGACGACGTCGCGCAATTGCGGGCTACCGTCGGTATGGCGACCGGCAAGCCTGCCCGGCGGAAACTGCCGTCGAGGTCAATGCTGATTCCGTATCCCGGCTTGTCGTAGGAAACGGGCCCTGAAGCCTGCCGTGCGCCACGACGCGCCAGCGCGTTTGACGGCGTCGCCACGACAATCGTCGGCTCAGTCGTTGTCCGGCCGCCGACGGAATTCCTCGCGCAATTTGGCCAATTCCGCTTCCGCCGCCAACTGACGCTGCTCCGCTTCGCGCCGGCGATCCTCCGCTTCACGCCGGTGAGCCTCCGCTTCTTGCTGGCGGACCTCCGCTTCCCGCCGATGGGCCTCCGAGTCGGCAAGGCGCTTGTTCGCCCGCTGCTGTTCCCGGTGCTGCTCCTCGTAGGTACGCACGTATTCGCCGCTGTTCGGGTCGAACCAACGGAGTCGGCCACCGCCATCCACGCGCGCGTACAGGCCCAACGCCGTACTCCGAAGGCCCCGCTTGCCGTTCGGCATGGTCCCGAAGGGAATCTCCCGATACCGACCGTGCTCGAGTCGCAGTCCGACGAGGCGCGGCGGCCGGAACTTCTCGCGGGGGTCGTAGATGAAGTACTCCGTCACCCCCATGGCCTCGTAGATGGCGCGCTTCTCGATCCGGTCCCGCCGCCACGACCGGTTCGAGGAGATTTCCATCGCGAAGTCCGGCGGCTTCCCCTCCCGCCAGACCACGTACGAATCCCGTACCCGATCCTCGACGCCGAACACGGCCAGCACGTCCGGCGCAATCTGGCCGCGCACGGGCATGCCGGCTTCGGTGCGAGCCACGTAGTGGACGAACAGGTCG
>JAPOYW010000405.1 GCA_026706425.1 Gammaproteobacteria bacterium | reverse complement strand
GCCTGACCACGCCCGTCGTGATCGCCGACGCCGTGCGATGGCTGAAGTTGCCGGATTCGTAGCGCCCGGCAAGGATCGCCGAAACCGCGGCATCTCGTGGTAGACGGCGTCAGTCGACGACTTCGCCGAGCAGGCGGGCCGCGGCATTCAACAGGGCGAAATCGAAACCCGCCGGGCTTGTCAGCGTGACGCCGAACGGGAGCCCTGCCGAGCAACGACCTGCGGGAACGGCGACCGCACAGAGATCCAGCAGATTGACGAAATTGGTGAACGTACCAAGGCGGGCATTGGTACCGAAGGGATCCGCCTCGACCTCGCCCAGCGTGTAGATTCTCGGGACGGTAGGCAACGCTAGGACATCGACACGGCGGAACGCCCGTTCGACTTCGCGCTTCAACATGGCCAATCGGTACTGGGCGCGAAAACACGCCACTGCGCTCAAGTTGTTCCCGGCGGCGATGACCCGTCGCGTGACCGGGTGGAACGCCTCGGGATGCTGTTCGAGGAAACACCCGATGGCGGCATACCGCTCGGCGAGCCACGGCCCGTCGTAAAGGAGGGCCGCTGCTTCCAGAAACGGGGCATGATCGATGCGAATCGGTTCGCCGGGCAGGCGGTCGACGAAGTCCGCATAGCATGCGCGGTAGCCCTCGTCGACGTGCGGCAACTCGTACGGATCGAAAAAGCCAATCCGGGCGGCTTCCTCGTCGAAATCCTGCAACGCAATGCGACGTGCATACGGATCCGCTTCATCGAAGCTGCCCGCAACCCGCGCGACCGTGCGCGCATCGCCGACGGTTTGCGTAAACACCGAGACGCAGTCAAGAGTCCGGCAGGCCGGGACCACGCCCCGCGTCGACCACCAGCCCCGGGTGGGTTTGAATCCGACGAGTTCGTTGAAGGCGGCCGGAACACGCCCCGACCCGGCGGTATCCGTGCCGAGCGCGAACGCGACGAGGCCGAGTTTCACCGCGACCGCGGATCCGCTGCTGCTGCCGCCGGAAACATGGTCCGGCTGGAGTGCGTTGACGACGGCGCCGTAGGGCGACCGCGTGCCCACCAGGCCCGTGGCAAACTGGTCCATATTGGTCTTGCCCACCGGAATTGCGCCGGCTGCCACGAGGCGCTCCACCACGGTCGCGGATCGAACCGGCGTGTAGGCGTAGTCCGGACACCCGGCGGTCGTCGGCACGCCGGCGAGGTCGATGTTGTCCTTGATCGCGAAGGGCACCCCCCGAAGAGGCGCCGAGGTCTTGTCGACTTCGATGAGACGTTCGATGTGCGCCACGATTTCCTGATGTTCGAGGCGGCGAATCCAAACCCGGTGTTCGTCGTCCGGCTCCCAATGGTCGACGAGTTCTGCAGCCAACGCCGCGGGATCGGGCCGACGCGCCTCGAACGCCGCGCGGAATTCGGCGATGGTCGACGGCGAAGTCATGCCGCTGAAGCCAGTGGCTCTCCCGCGCGAACGGTCTGCCCCTGCCGTACCAGGACGTCGCCGATCACACCGCCCTTTTCAGCCTTCACCTCGAACTCGGCCTTCATGGATTCCACGACGAAGAGCACGTCGCCCGCCTCGACGCGTTGGCCGGACTGAACGGCCACCGACCAGACCGATCCGGCAAGCGGACTCGCGACGAACGGTACGGCATTGCCTTCCGCATCGGCACCGTCATGGCCTGCAGGATCCTCCGCCGGCTGTTCGAAGGTCATCACTCCCCGTGTGCGCCAGTCGTCGAGTTCCCGCGCGAACGCCTGCGTACGTTGCGATGTGAAGGCGTCGATCTCTGCTCGGTGTTCATCGAGGAACGCCTCGTACACGCCATGGTCGAAGACCCCCGATTCGATGTCGATGTCGAGCGCACCGCGCGGAAACGCCTCGCGCATCTCGGCCAATTGCCTTGCGTCCACCTCGTAGAAGCGGATTCGGTCGAACGGGCGCAGCAGCCAGTGTTCGTTGAAGGCCCGACCTCGTCGCTGGCGGTTCCAGACCTGCAACGTACGGCCAACGAACTGGTAGCCGCCCGGCCCTTCCATGCCGTAGATGCACAGATAAGAGCCCCCGACGCCCACCGAGTTCTCGGCCGTCCACGTGCGCGCCGGGTTGTATTTCGTGGTCACGAGGCGGTGCCGGGGATCGATAGGTGTCGCCACCGGGGCACCGAGGTAGACGTCGCCCAACCCCATGACCAGGTAGTCCGCCCCGAACACGATGTCCTTCACCGCTTGGCGGTCGGCCAGTCCGTTGATGCGGCGGATGAACTCGATGTTGTCCGGACACCAGGGGGCATCGGCCCGAACGGACCGGGTATAGCGGTCAACCGCCTTCAGACAGGCCGGGTCGTCCCAGGAAAGCGGCAAGTGCACGATACGGGACTCGACCCGGGACTCCGGCACATCGAGTACGGCGTCCAACAGTGGCCGCAGACGTGCGACGACATCCGCCGTCGAGAAACGCCGCCAGTCGACACGAAGGAGCAGCGATCGGACTCCGGGTGTCATTTCGAGGATGCCGTCGAAACGCGCCTCGACGACACGGGCTTGAAGCGCGTGTACGCGAAGCCGCAGCGCGATGTCGAGGACGTTGGGACCGAACTCGACGAGCAGCGTGTCCTGGGCGGCGCGACGAACGCGGATGTCGTCGACTTCGGCGACGATGGCGGACTCGAGACGGTGGTTTGGCGACACGGGTTGTCCAAGCGCTGAGGTGTCCCCCCTCGCGACGGCGTCGTTCTGGACTTCGCCAACGCATCGGGCCTCGGCTTCGGTCACGCTGCACAGACGCACTTTCTCGCCCGCTGCAAGCTGGCCGAGCTTCCAGCGGTCGGCTTCGATGACCGTCGCCGGACACACGAACCCGCCGAGGCTCGGGCCGTCGGGACCCAGGATGACGGGCATGTCGCCCGTCAAGTCGATGGTGCCGAAGGCGTAGGCGTTGTCGTGGATGTTGGACGGATGCAGACCGGCATCGCCGCCATCGGCCCTCGCCCAGTCCGGACGGGGACCAACGAGGCGCACTCCGGTTCGATTCGAGTGGTAGTGAACGGTCCACTCGGCATCCAGGAATTCCCGGATGCCCGTTGGCGTAATGAAATCCTCGGTGCAGTGCGGACCCATGGTGACCCGCAGCACATGGCGGGCCGCCGGTCTCGTACTACCCGCCGGGACGCAGTCCGCGACCGAGGACGAACCCGACGAGGCAATGCGCAACACGTCGCCGGCTGCAAGCGGCCGTCCGTTCAGCCCCCCGATGCCGCCCAGCGTGAACGTCGCCGCCGAACCCATGACGTCCGGCACGTCCAAGCCACCGGCGATCAGCAGGTAGGCGCGGACGCCGTCCATGACCCGGCCGAGGCGCAGCACGTCACCGGCCATCACCGGGATGCGCCGCCACGGCGACAACAGGGTTGTCTCGCCGCCCCGGTCCATCGAGACCTCGCACGCGCCGGCGACAAAGACATCGGCGTCGATGCCGAACTCCAGGGTCGGGCCGTGCACCGTGATCTCGAGACCCGCAGCGCCCTCGGCGTTGCCGAGCAATCGATTGCCGAGGCGAAACGAGAGGTCGTCCATCGGCCCCGACGGCGGCACGCCCACCGACCAGTACCCTCGGCGGCCCGGATACGCCTGCACGGTCGTGTGGGCACCGGCGTCGACGACCTCCAATGTCGCCGGTCGATACCGCAACCCCGCAAGCGTGGTCGTGTCGTGCCTTGCCGCGATGAACGCGTCGCCCTCGACGGCGTCGGCAAGGTATTGAAGATTCGTTTCCACGCCGTGCACGACGGTCCCGGATAGGGCATCCACCAACGCGCGGCGGGCGGCTTCCCGCGTCGGCGCCGCGGCGATCACCTTGGCGAGGAGCGAGTCGTAGAACGGCGGAATCTCGGTGCCATCACGAAGCCAGGTGTCGATACGTGTTCCCTCCCCTTCGGGGAGTCGGACCACGGACACCGTTCCCGGGGTCGGACGAAATGCGTGCTTGGGATCTTCCGCGCACAGCCGGGCTTCGATCGCGCACCCTGTGGGGACAAGATCTGCAACCAATTCGTCAAGCGGCGGCAGGTTTCCCGCAGCCAACAGGACCATCCAGCGGACCAGGTCGATCCCGTAGACCAACTCGGTAACGCCGTGTTCGACCTGCAATCGGGTGTTCACTTCGAGGAACGCCGCCGCCTCGCGGTCCGGGTCGTAGAGGAACTCCACCGTGCCGACGCTCAAGTAGTCCACGGAAGCCAGCAACGCTCGCGCTTCCGCGTGCAGACGCGCGCGAACGCCGGCGGGCAGGTCCGGCGCCGGACACTCCTCCACGACTTTCTGGTGCCGACGTTGCAGCGAGCAGTCGCGGTCGCCGAGAATCGCAACGTTTCCCGTGCCGTCTCCGAACGCCTGCACCTCCACATGGCGCGGCCTGGCGAGACAGCGTTCCAGGAACAGCCGCGCATCCCCGAACTGCGATTTCGCAAGCCGCTCGATGGCCGCGAAGCGCTTCTCGAGTTCTCCGGCGTCGTCGCAGCGTCGCATCCCGATGCCGCCGCCCCCGGCGGAACTCTTCAACATGACCGGATAGCCGATCGTTTCGGCCGCTGTTAGCGCGTCGGCCGCGCTCGCGAGCACGCCGCTTCCCGGGAGCAGCGAAACCCCGGCCGCCTCCGCGAGCGCACGCGCCTCGTGCTTCAGTCCAAAGCACTCCAAGTGCTCTGCTCGAGGGCCGATAAAGGTGATTCCCTCCGCCTCGAGCGCAGTCGCGAACTGCGGGTTCTCACTCAGGAAGCCGTAGCCCGGATGGACGGCCTCCGCCCCGCTCTCGGCCACGATCCCGATCAGCCGGTCGATGTCGAGGTACGTCTCCGAAACGCCCCCGGGGCCCAGGGAATACGTCTCCCCGGCTGCATCGGCGTGCAGCGAGTCCCGGTCCGCCTCGGCATAGACCGCCGCGCTGGCGATGCCCATCGCATCGAGGGTCCGAGCGATGCGTACCGCGATCTCGCCGCGGTTGGCGATGAGGACCTTGTCAAGCACGGCAACCGGCTATCCGACGCCTCGCCACGACGACAACCGGATCGGCGTGGGGTTGTAGCCGTTGCACGGGTTGTTGAGCTGCGGGCAGTTGGAGATCAGAACCAGGATGTCCATCCTGGCCAGGAGTTCGACGTACTTGCCCGGCGCGCTGATACCGTCCTCGAAGGTGAGTCCGCCCTCGGGCGTGACCGGCACGTTCATGAAGAAATTGATGTTGTGCGTGATGTCGCGCTTGGTGAGTCCCCATTGCTCGTGGGTGTTCACGGCCAGGAGCCAACTGTCCCGGCAGGAGTGCATGGTTTTCTTCTCCAACGCGTAGCGCACCGTGTTGCTCTCCCCTGCGCAGGCACCGCCCAGCGTGTCGTGGCGCCCGCAGGTGTCCGCCACGATTTCGAGCATGTCGTTGCCGTCGTCGGACAGTAGCGTGGTGCCGCTGGCGAGATAGAGATTTCCCTGTTCGCGGATCGTGTCGACGGCGCTGTAGCGTTCGCGGGGGTTCTCGGCGTTGAAGAACAAGGTGTCGACGGCCTGGTTGCCCTTCAGGTCGGTGATGCGGAACACATCGCCGGCGTCGAGTGTCCCGATCCAGTAGTCGCCGGCGGCCACGGTCTCGGTCCATGCGGCCTCGTCCATCGCCAAGGTGCTTTCCTTCAGCATCGTCATCCTCCGAGTGCGTAGAGATGGTTGTTCATGAAGCCGCGTCCGTTCTCCTCCCGGGAGATGCGACACGGGTCGTTCTCGGCAACGGGATCGGCCAGGCTCAGTTGGTAGCCGATCGCGCGGCGGGGATACACGGGCGCCGGGTTCAGCGGATGCGGACAGGTGTGCAAGACCACGAGCGTTGGCATCTCGAAGCGCAGCGTGACACCGGCACCCGGCCTAGAGTGGTCGGGGGCAAAGGCCATCGTGCCATCGGACGCCGCGTCCACTCGGGAAAACCAGTTCACGTTGGCCGCGAAATCCCGTCGACCGAGGCCGTATTTGCCGAGTTCCACCAGGAAGCAGTCCCGGCCGTTGCGGTGATAGTCGTTGCGTGCTTCCTGGTAGGAGAGCGCACCCCACCTGCGCTGCACCAGGTCCGCGTTGCACGTCCCGCTGGCGGCGTCGTGCCAGCCGAGGTCGTCCTCGACGATGGAGCAGATAATCCGGCCCATGTCCGAATACAGGCAGTGCCCACGGGTCAACCGAAAGGTGTGCTGACACTTCAGCGTGTCGGGCAGGTTCAGGCGTTCCAGCGGGTTGGCCGGGTTGTAGGCCAGCATGGCGGCGTTGCCTCCGCCCTCGATATCGATCAAACGCAACTGGACGCCGGCGTTGACGGTGAAGGACCAGTGGCTGCCGCTTGGCAGCACATCCTCGTAGAGGACCTCGGAGGTGGGTGTCCCATTCACGTTCGCATTCCGTTCTTGAGGTTGAGGTTGTCCACGACGGAGTCCATGTCCGGGCGGTCACGCACCGGGAGGTCGAACGTGATCGTGGCGCCGTACAGATCGGGCTCGTGCGGATCCAGGCGCGGCTTGTCGAAGACGAGCAGGCGCGAACCCAGGCTGAAGCCTTCGGAGATGTCGTGGGTGATCATGAACACCGTGAGGCCCAGCTCCCGGTGCAGTTCCCGAACCAGGCCGTGCATATCCGCGCGGATCCCCGGGTCCAAGGCGCCGAACGGCTCGTCGAGCAGCAGGATGCCGGGTTCGGTGATCAGCGTCTGGGCCAGCGCCAGACGTTGCTGCATGCCACCGGAGAGTTCCGTCGGATAGCTTGCTGCGGACGACAGCAGGCCCACGCGGTCGAGCATCGCCTCCGCGCGCTCGACGTCGCGGGCCCGGCGACGACCGAAGGTTCGCCCGAGGAGGCGGGACTCGGCGAACTCCAGTCCCAGCAGCACGTTGCCGAGCACCGTCAGGTGCGGAAACACCGAATAGCGCTGGAACACGACGCCACGGTCCGCCCGGGGTTCCGGGACAAGCCGCTTCCCGGCGATCTCGATCACGCCCTGGCAGGGCTCGATTTCGCCGAGCAGCATGCGCAGGAAGGTGGTCTTGCCGCAGCCGGAAGCGCCCACGATGGTCACGAACTCGTGCTCGTCGACCTGGAGACGGACGTTCTCCAGCACCGTCTTGCCGGGATAGCGCTTCCACACGCCTCGGACGTCGACGAGGCTCACGTCACGCTCCGTACCAGGGGAAGCAACGCCGGTTCAACCGGCGCAACGCGTAGTCCAGCAGGAAGGCAAGCAGGGTGATCCACGCCACGTAGGGCAGGATCACGTCCATCGAGAGATACCGGCGCACCAGGAAGATCCGGTAGCCCAGGCCATCCGTCGATGCGATGGCCTCTGCCGCGATCAGGAACAGCCAGGCGCTGCCCAAGGACAGCCGTACGCCGTCCGCCAATCGCGGCAAAACCTGCGGCAACACGACGCGAAGGGCGATCTGCCAGGTCGTCCCGTCCAGGGTCTGCGCCTTGACGAGCTGCTCCCGCGGCAGCTCCCGAACCCGTTGCTCGATGTCGCGCATCAGGAACGGCGCCGTGCCGAGCACGATCAGCATCACCTTGGCGAGTTCGCCGATCCCGAACACGATGAACAGGATCGGCAGGATCGCCAGCGGCGGGATCATCGACATGGCCCGCACCCACGGCGACCAGAAGGCACCGAACCACGGCAGCAGTCCGTTGGGGACACCCACCGCGAGGCCGATGGCCGCAGCCACGGCAACGCCGACGAGAAGCCGTTGGAGGCTGGCTGCGGTGTCGGTCCAGAGGATGTAGTCGCCGGTTCGCCGATCCGGCGTCAGCGCTACGCGTTCGACGGCCTCGCCAATGGTGGCGAGGCTGGGCAGCAGCTTGTCGTCCGGATTCTCCGCGAGCCGGACGCCCGACGCGGC
>JAPOYW010000281.1 GCA_026706425.1 Gammaproteobacteria bacterium | reverse complement strand
CCGTCGCGTCAGCACCTCGACTTCACGCGCCACGATGAACGAACTGTAGAAACCCACGCCGAACTGGCCGATCAGCGCACTGTCCTTCCGCTCGTCGCCGGTCAACGCGCCGAAGAACTCCTCGGTGCCGGACTTGGCGATGGTCCCAAGGTTCGCGACCGCCTCGTCGCGGCCCATGCCGATTCCGTTGTCGACGACGGCAACCGTGCCGGCGTCCTTGTCGAACTCGACGACGATCCTGAACTCCGGATCGTCCGCGATCAGTGACTCGTCCTTCAGGCTCTCGAAACGCAGCCGGTCGATGGCGTCGGATGCATTGGAGATCAACTCGCGCAGGAAGATTTCCCGGTTGGAGTACAGGGAGTTGATCATCAGCTGGAGAAGCTTGCGGGCTTCGGTCTCGAAGCCGCGGGTCTCGGCGGTGGCTTGGTCGGTCATGTCGTCCCCTATCCCGGCACCGGCGGAGATATGGGGTTGGCGGTCCGTTTTTCAAGCGAGGACGCGACCGCCTCTGCGGTCGCCCCGAATTCGCTTCGCGAATTCTAGCGCCGGGCAACGAAAACGACTTACCGCTCCTCGGAGTAGGCTCTGTTCTCATGGACACGACGCACGATTCATTGCTCTCCCCCGACCGTCGCGACGACTATGGGGACCACTCCTTGCGCGTCGACGCACTGGCATCCTTGCCCTTGTTGCTCCGCCTGCCCTTCCAAAGCACCGACGCCTGGCTTTACGAGATATGTCTGGCCAACGACGTCTTGCGAATCGAACGAACGGCCGAGGGAAACCTGATCATCGGGCCGCCCGCCGGGTTCAAGAGCGGTCACCGCAAAGCGGCTATCGTCGCCCAGCTAAGCCAGTGGGCCAAATAGGACGCCACGGGATTGGCGACCGAATCCTCCGGCGGTTTCGTGCTACCGGACACCTCGATGTTTGCCCCGGATGCGGCGTGGGTCCGGTACGAACGCCTCGACGGGCTGACCGCGGAACAGCAGGAGCGCTTCCTACCGCTCTGCCCGGACTTCGTGATCGAATTGCTGTCCCTGTCGGACTCGTTGGCGGACACCCAGGCGAAGATGCGGCAATACTTGGCCAACGGGCTCAGGCTCGGCTGAGCCTTGTCCAATGCGACATGAGCCTGAACGTGAAGTGCGATTCCAACGCAAAGTGAGCCTGAAGTCGGCGAGTCGGGGATCATCGAGAGATGATCGTGACACTTCAGACCCGAACGGATTCGGACCATCGGGCAGGTTGCCGCCTTCGTGGAGGCGAACGAGCCGGTGGATTTTGAACCCCTGGACCGGGACGGCGCCTACGCCTTCGTGGCCCGGACGCTGACGCGGCTCGGCTACCGCGCCCTGGACAAGCCCTCGAAGGCGCTGGTGAAGCGCTGCCTGGCGAAGACCACGGGCTACTCGCGCGCCCAGCTCACGCGGCTGATCCGCCAGCACCGCGAGACGGCGAAGGTGGTCGACCGCCGGGACGGCAACCGGGGCCGGCCGTTCGCGCGGGCCTACACGCCGGCCGACGTGCGTCTGCTGGCGCAGGTGCACGAGGATCTCGGCCAGATGTCCGGGCTGGCGACGCGGGTCGTGCTGCACCGCGAGCACCACGTGTTCGGCGACGTGCGCTTCGAGCGTCTGGCCGGGATCTCGGCGAGCCACATCCACGACCTGCGGGGTTCGCGGACCTACCGGCGCGGCGCACGACGGTCGGGGGGACGAAGGCGACGACGGTGTCGGTGGGCGAGCGCCGCGCGCCGCAGCCGGACGGGATGCCCGGCTTCCTGCGCGTCGACACCGTCCACCAGGGCGACCGCGACGGCGCCAAGGGCGTGTACCTGATCAACCTGGTCGACGAGGTCACCCAGTACGAGTACGTCGGCGCGGTCGCGGCGATCTCCGAGCGCTTCCTCGTGCCGGTGCTCGACGGTCTGCTCGGGCTGTTCCCGTTCGTCGTGGTCGGCTTCCGCGCCGACAACGCGTCGCGTAGAGACCCGCCGGCTCCGAGTACGTCAACCACACCGTCGCCGCGCTGCTCGACAAGCTGCACGTCCGCGACTTCACCAAGTCGCGGCCGCGGCGCTCCACCGACAACGCGCTGGTCGAGGGCAAGAACGCCAACGTCGTGCGCCGCTTCCTCGGCCGCGACCACATCCCGCAGCGCTTCGCGCCGCTCGTCGACGCGTTCGCCCGCGAGCACCTGTCGCCGTATCTGAAACCCTGCAGGCAAGCCTCCGCGAGGCCGGTCGGTGTGCGACCGGATGGCGATCCAGATCCAAGGCGATGTACGCGAACCGATCCGGGAGTGATCGGCTAATCCCAGCCCATGACCTCCCCAATCGCGTCCCCGATCTCGGCCAGGCTTTTCACGGTCTTCACCCCGGCCCCCTCGAGGGCTTCGTACTTCTCCGCCGCCGTGCCCTTGCCGCCGGCGATGATCGCGCCGGCATGGCCCATGCGTTTGCCGGGCGGCGCCGTGACGCCCGCGATATACGCCACAACGGGCTTGGTGACGTTGTCCGCGATGAACGCGGCGGCCTCCTCCTCCGCCGTGCCGCCGATCTCGCCGACCAGCACGATCGCCTCCGTGGCCGGGTCCGACTCGAAGAGTGCCAGCACGTCGGTGAAGTGGGTGCCCGGTATCGGATCGCCGCCGATGCCGACGCAGGTCGATTGGCCGAAACCCTTGTCGGTGGTCTGCTTGACCGCTTCGTAGGTGAGGGTACCCGACCGGGACACCACGCCGACCTTCCCAGGCAGGTGGATGTCCCCGGGCATGATGCCGATCTTGCATTCGCCCGGGGTGATCACGCCGGGACAGTTCGGGCCGATCAGCCGGGTGCCCAGCGTGTCCAGCCGATCCTTCACGATCAGCATGTCCAGGGTGGGGATCCCTTCCGTGATGCAGACGATCAGTTCGATTCCGGCGTCGATGGCCTCCAGGATCGAGTCCTTGCAGAACCGGGCCGGCACGTAGATCACGGAAACCGTGGCGCCCGTCTCCGCCACCGCCCCGGACACGGTATCGAACACGGGCCGGTCCAGGTGCGTCGAGCCGCCCTTTCCCGGGGTCACGCCGCCGACGAGTTGCGTCCCGTAGGCAATGGCCTGCTCGCTGTGCAGCGTCCCCTGGGAGCCGGTGAACCCTTGGCAGATGACCTGGGTATCGCGATCTACCAGGATGCTCACGAGCCGGCTCCGGCGGCGGCAACCGCCTGGGTGGCGGCATCCTCCAGCGAGGCCGCTGTCGCGATGGCGAGGCCGCTCTCTTCCAAGGCGGCCAGACCCGCCGCGGCGTTGTTGCCCTCGAAGCGGACGATGACCGGCACCTTGACCCCCACCTGCTGCACCGCCGCGATGATGCCTTCGGCGATGATCTTGCAGGACACGATGCCGCCGAAGATGTTGATCAGCACCGCCTTCACGGCGTCGTCCGAGAGGATGATTTTGAAGGCCTCCGCCACCGCTTCCTCCGTGGCGCCGCCTCCCACGTCGAGGAAGTTCGCCGGATTGCCGCCGTGCAGCTTGACGAGATCCATGGTGCCCATGGCGAGACCGGCGCCGTTGACCATGCAGCCGATATTGCCGTCGAGGGCCACGTAGTTGAGGCCGAACTCGTCGGCCTGGGCTTCGCGTTCGTCTTCCTGGCTGGGGTCCCGCAACGCTGCCACCGCCGGTTGCCGGTACAGGGCGTTGTTGTCGATGTTGATCTTGGCGTCGAGGCAATGCACGTCGCCGTCGCCGGTCACGACCAGCGGATTGACTTCCACGAGCGAACAGTCGAGATCCTGGAACAGCCGGACGAGGTTGACGAAGATGTCCGCGAACTGGTTGACCTGCTTGCCTTCGAGACCCAGCGAGAAGGCCATGGCACGGCCTTGGAACGGTTGCGGGCCCGTCGCGGGATCGATGGCCGCGCGCAGGATTTTCTCCGGGGTCTCGGCGGCCACCTGTTCGATCTCGACGCCGCCTTCCGTGGAGGCCATGACCACGACGCGTCGGCTGGCCCGGTCCACCACGGCACCGAGATAGAGTTCCCGGTCGATGTTGGCGGCTTCCTCGACGAAGATCTTGGCCACCGGTTGGCCCCCGGCGTCGGTTTGCACCGTCACCAGGCGCTCGCCCAGCCATTCGGTCGCGAAGTCGCGAACGCTGTCGAGGTCGTCGACCAACCGAACGCCGCCGGCCTTGCCGCGGCCGCCGGCGTGCACCTGGACCTTGCAGACCCACCGATCGCCGCCGAGTTCCTTGGCCGCCTCCACGGCTTCGCCGGGGGTGTCCACGGCCTTGCCCTGCGAGACCGGAAGACCGAAGTCCCTGAACAAGGCCTTGGCTTGGTACTCGTGCAGGTTCATCTTGGTGCTCTGCCGGTCAAGTCTTCCTCCTGTTGACCATGTGGATGGCGTTGCCGCTGATGCCGAGCGCGGCTTCGTGCACCGCCTCGGACAGGGTCGGGTGGGCGAACATCGTGAGCCCCAAGTCTTCCGCGCTGGCCCCGAACTCCATGGCGATCACGGCCTGGGCGATCAACTCGCTGGCCTGAGGACCGAGAATGTGTACCCCCAGAATCCGGTCAGTCTCCGCATCGGCGAGTAGTTTGACCAACCCCACGCCCTCGTTTCCGGCCAGGGCGCGACCGGTGGCGGCGAAGGCGAACGATCCCACCCGGTATGCGTCGCCGTCGGCCTTCAGTTCCTGTTCGGTCTTGCCCACCCAGGCGATCTCCGGATGGGTGTAGATCACCGATGGCACGCAGTCGTAGTTCACCAGCGGCTTGTGGCCGGCGATACGCTCGACCACCATGACACCCTCTTCCATGCCCTTGTGCGCCAGCATCGGTCCCCGTACCACGTCGCCGATGGCGTAGACCTCCGGCGCGTCGGTGGCGCACAGGTCGTCCACGTAGAGGAACCCCCGTTCGTCGAGGTTGACGCCGCTGTCCGGTGCCAAGAGCCCCTCCGTATAGGGAACCCGGCCCACCGCCACGATGAGCTTGTCCACGGTCAGGGACTTGCCGCCGTCCTTGTCCTGGTACGCGACGGCAACGCCGGCATCGGTCACCTCGGCCCCTATCACCCGGGTGCCGAGCCGGATGTCGAGGCCCTGCTTGCCGAATTCGCGCAGGGCGTCTCTCGCGATGCGCGGGTCTGCCACGGGTAGGAAGTCTTCGAGCGCTTCGAGGATGACGACGTCGGATCCGAGCCGACCCCAGACGCTGCCGAGTTCCAGTCCGATGACTCCGGCGCCGATGACCCCGAGCCGCGACGGCACGCTCTCGAACTCCAACGCCCCGGTTGAGTCGACGATCACGTCGTCGGTCAGCGGAGTCGGCGGGATTTCCACCGGTACCGACCCCGGCGCCAGTACGACGTGGTCGGCCTCGAGGATCTCGGCAGCGCCCTCGTGCGGCGTGAACTCCACGCGCCGCCCGGCAAGCAGTTTCCCGCGACCCGACAACTGCGTCACCCCGTTGCCCTGGAACAAGCCCGCTATGCCCCCGGTGAGCCGATCCACCACCGCGTCCTTCTGGGCGATCATCCGCGGCACGTCCATGGAGAGTTCGCCGACGTCGATGCCGAAGTCGACGAAATTCTCTTTCGCCTCGACATACTTGTGGGAAGCGTCGAGGAGCGCCTTCGACGGGATGCACCCCCAATTCAGGCACGTCCCCCCCAAGGTCGGCCTGCCGTCCTTCCCGAGCGACTTGTCGACGCAGGCCGTGTTCATCCCAAGCTGCGCCGCCCGGATCGCCGCAGCGTAGCCCGAGGGTCCCGCCCCGATGACGATTACGTCGTACTTGGCCATGGCTACAACTCCAACAGGATGCGGGCGGGGTCTTCGACCAACTGCTTCACTGTCACCAGGAAGCTCACCGCCTCGCGCCCGTCGATGAGCCGGTGGTCGTAGGACAGCGCGAGGTACATCATCGGCCGCGCAACGATCTCCCCGTCCACCACCATGGGCCGCTCTTCGATCTTGTGCATGCCGAGGATGCCGGTCTGCGGCGGATTCAGGATCGGCGTCGACAGCAGCGAGCCGAACACCCCGCCGTTGGAGATCGTGAACGTGCCGCCCTGCATGTCCTCAAGGGCCAGCTTGCCGCCCTGGGCGCGACCCGAGTAGTCGACGATGGCGTCCTCGATCTGGTGCATGCCGAGGGCGTCGGCATCGCGGACTACCGGCACCACGAGACCGCGGTCCGTACTGACAGCGACGCCGATGTCGTAGTAGCCGTGGTAGACGATGTCGTTGCCGTCGATGGTGGCGTTGACCGCCGGGAACCGCTTCAACGCTTCGACCGACGCCCGCACGAAGAAGCTCATGAAACCGAGCTTGGTGCCGTTGTGCCGCTCCCGGAACTCGTCGCCGTAGCGGCGCCGCATGGTCATGATCGGACCCATGTCCACCTCGTTGAAGGTCGTCAGCATCGCCGCGGTCTGCTGGGCCTCCACTAGGCGCGCGGCGATGCTGGCGCGAAGCCGGGTCATGGGAACTCGGCGCTCGACGCGTTCGCCGGTATCGATCCCTTCCGCGGGCGCAGCCGGCGCCGGTTCGGTCTCGGCCGTCACGTCCGGCGCCGCGCGGGCTTCGTTGACCTGGCGCTGCACGTCGTCCTTCGTGATCCGGCCGTCGCGACCGCTGCCGTCGACCTCATCGAGATCGATGCCCTCTTCCGCGGCAAGCTTGCGCGCCGCCGGAGAAGCCGCGACCTGGACCGCTCGGGGCACTTCGGCAACCGGCGCGGGCTGGTCGCCGGCAGCTTCGATCTCGCGCAGCCGCCCGAGCAGATCCTCGGACTCAACCACATCCCCTTCGCCCTTCACGATCTCCGCAACGACCCCGTCGGCCGGCGCGAAGATCTCGATGACGACCTTCTCGGTCTCGATGTCGAGGAGCACGTCGTCGCGCTTGACGCTCTCGCCCACGCTCTTGTGCCACACCGCGACCGTGCCTTCGGAGATGGACTCAGCGAAGGTCGGCGTCCGGATCTCGATCAATGCTTCATCCGCCATTGTCTTCTCCGAACAGCGCTTCTCGTACTAATCTGCGTTGACGCTGGATGTGGCGCCCCGCGTAGCCGCTCGCCGGTGCCGCGAAGGCGTCTCGGCCAGCGTAGGTCAACGTCAAGGCGGGATCATGCCGTTCCAGGACCCGGCGCATGTGGTGTTGACTGGAATACCAAGCACCCTGGTTCATCGGCTCTTCCTGGCACCATACGGCGGATTCGAGCGACCGGTAGCGGGCGATCGTCTCGCCAAGTTCGCGCTCGGGGAACGGATAGAGTTGCTCCAGACGGACGATGGCGACGTTCCCGAGGCCCGCCTCCCGCCGCTCCTCGAGCAGATCGTAGTAGACCTTCCCGCTGCACATCACGATCCGGTTCACCTCTTCCGGATCGAGGTCGTCGACCTCGCCCAGGACCGGGCGGAATCCCCTGTCCGTCAGGTCTTCGAGGGTGGACACGGCCAACCGGTGGCGCAACAGGCTCTTCGGCGTGAGGGCGATCAGGGGTTTGCGCAGCGGCCGGATCACCTGGCGGCGCAGCATGTGGAAGATCTGCGCCGGCGTGGTCGGCATGCAGACTTGGATGTTGTGCTCGGCCGACAGCTGCAGGTAGCGCTCCAGCCTCGCCGAAGAGTGCTCCGGGCCCTGGCCCTCGTAGCCGTGGGGGAGGAGCATCACCAAGCCGCACATGCGCGTCCACTTGGCCTCCCCGCTGACCACGAACTGGTCGATCACGACCTGGGCGCCGTTGGCGAAGTCCCCGAACTGCGCTTCCCAGACCACCAGCGTCTTTGGTGTCGTGGCCCCGTAGCCGTATTCGAACGCCAGCACCGCCTCCTCGAAGAGCCGCGAATCGTAGATGTCGAAGGTCGTGTCCTTGGTGAGCCGGTTCAGCGAAACGATGCGCTTGTC
>JAPOYW010000391.1 GCA_026706425.1 Gammaproteobacteria bacterium | reverse complement strand
CCTCACCAAGGATGTGATCTTGGACGGCAGCTTCGCCAGCGTCGGCGAACTGATGGAGGCCATCACCGGCTATGTCGAGGAGCACAACCTAGACCCGAAGCCGTACGTCTGGCGCAAGTCGGGCGCGGAGATCCTGGAGAAGATCCGGCGCACCCGCGAAGCCACGAGAGGCTCGCCAGTAACGTATGGTTACTTGAGAGACGATACGCCAGATCCGTCAACCCGATCTGTCCATCCTTACCGTCGCCCGCCGACCGGTGCGGGCATCCACATCCGTGCACGGGTCGTAGACGTACTGCCCCTCCGAGACAAACGGCACCGCCTGCCCCCAGAGCTCGCCGTTGGACGACCGCAGGGGCTCCCGCGTGTATTGGGTCAGATAGGCACGGCGCAGTCGCGACGTGGTGTTGGCGCCGCTCCGGTGCAGGCTCGTGCTCGTGAACACCGCCACGCTGCCCGCGGGCATCTCCACAAGGACCCCGGGATCGTCGCCCTCGTAGCCGACCAGATCGTTGCTCCCCGGTTCGTGGCGGTGCGGGAAGACGGTTGCCTGCGAACCCACCCGTTCATGCGGCATCACCGAGATCGTGCCGTTCTCTTGTGTCATGTCGTCCAAGGCGCACCAGCACGTTAGATAGGGACGGTGCGTATTGCCCGGGTCGCGGAAGTTGACGTAGCCGGAGTCCTGGTGCCAAGCGAACTTCATGCCCTGCTCCGCACCCTTGACCACCCACTGTTCGTTGAACAGGAAGACCGTCTGCCCAAGCAACGCCGTCGTGATGTCACGCATCAAGTCGCCGTAGACGAATCGGGGCATGCGTTCGCTGTCCCGGTAACGGTTGGCGATGAAGTATCGCTTGCCCCGATGGGTGATGCCGAATACGTCGACGCCGCGTCGATCCAGCCACGCGTCGGTTCTCGCCACGAACACGGCGCACTCCTCGCGCAGCATGTCGAGCATCGCCTTCTCGATCACGGATCGCAGGACGACGAAGCCGTCGCGGCGAAAGTCGCGGCGGGCGGCTGCGGATACGACGGTACGCTCGGACACGCCCGCATTGTAGGCGACGGGGATTGTCCCGTCCCGTATGCGTTCGCGATCCGGTCGCTCCTATGCCAGGTGTCCCCCACACGCGTAACATCCCGTGGATGCGCAAAGTGCTCGTGGTCGACGACGACTCCCACATCCGCGATGTCGTCTGCTTCGCGCTGCGACGGGCCGGATTCGAGGTCGCAGAGGCCGCCGACGGAGCGGCGGGTCTCAGGGCGTTCCGACACGCCAAGCCGGACCTGGTGATCCTCGACATCCTCATGCCGGTGATGGACGGATTGGACGTGTGCCGTGCAATCCGCGCAGAGGCGTTGCACGGTAGCGAAGCGGGCGGACGCAACGTACCCATCCTGTTCCTGTCGTCGAAGGATGCCGAGACAGACCGGGTGGTGGGCCTGGACGCCGGTGGCGACGACTACATCGTCAAGCCTTTCAGCCCACGGGAGCTGACGGCAAGGGTCAACGCGCACTTTCGCCGCGTCGATGCACTCGACGACCCCGGCGTCAGTCGGATTGCCGCGGGGCCGGTCTCGATGGACCTCGATGCCCAATCCGCCACTGTGGCTGGTAGGGCTGTTGACCTGACCCGGACCGAATTCGGTCTTCTGGCAACCCTGGTGCGCCAGAGCGGCAAGGTACTGGACCGCGAGGCGCTGACCAACGGCGCCTACAAGGGCACCCGGGTGGTCAGCGATCGAACGATCGACAGCCACATGCGGCGGCTGCGCGCCAAGTTGCGCATCACCGGCGTAGACCCGATTCGGACGGTGCACGGCGTCGGGTTTCGGCTCGACCCGGCGACCTGGGGCCGACCGCCGGCACCGGACGGCTGACCGCCGAACCCGGGCCCCCGCGAACATCCCAATGCTGCTGCCCTGGGTCCGGTTTCGTCTGCGCACCGTACTCGTCGTGCTGAGCCTGTTCGTGCTCGTATTGCCGGTGGCGGGCATACAGGTACTGCGGCTCTACGAAAGTGCCCTTGTTCGTCAGACGGAGTCGACGCTGATCGCCCATACGGACTTCGTTGCGGCGACGTTCCGACATGGGTTCCGTGAGGCCACCGCGGAACTCGACGCACACAGTCGACCACTCGCCAATACAGACCACGATGCCACCAAGCGCCGCCGCGCGGTCCTCGACCTCGCCGACGTCGACGTCCTCGCGCCGCTCCCGGACGGTCGACAGGCAACGGCGGGCGACGACGTGGCGATCCAAGTCGGACACGCGGTCACGCCGATCCTCCAGGATGTTCAAACCCGGGCGGACATCCGGGTCACCGACTATCAAGGCATCGTCGTCGCGACCAATGCAGCCGGTCTCGGGACCGACCTGACGGTTGCCGAAGAAGTAGCCAGCGCATTGGACGGGTTCCAACTCAGCCGGCTGCGGCGCATCGCCCAGGAGGACCGGCCCTCGTTCACCGCGTTCGTTCGCGGCGCGGCGGTCCGGGTCATCGTCACGGCACCCATTGTCTTGCACGACCGCGTAGTCGGTGCGGTGGTTGCCTCGCAGACGCCGTCGACAATCCTGGGCGCGCTGCAAACCAAGCGCTTCCTACTGCTCCAGGCCGCGGGCCTGCTCTTCGCCGTCGTGGTTGCGACCGCGATCTTCGCCACGCGGACCCTGGCGCGACCGATCCGGCGTCTGGTCACGAGCGCCGAGCGCGTGGCGGCGGGCGACGCCGTCGAGATCGACGTCGGCCGCTACCGGACCATGGAGTTGGCGCAACTCGCCGCAAGCGTTGCAGCCATGGCAACGAGCCTTCAGCAGCGGACCCAATACGTCCGCGACCTCGCACGCAGCATCAGCCACGAGTTCAAAACGCCGCTTGCCGCGATGGCCGGCACGCTGGAGGTGTTAGGCGACCACCTGGACGACATGACGCCCGAGGAACGCCGGCACTTCATCGACAATCTGGCGGGGGACGTCGCCCGACTTGAATCGCTCACGCGACGCTTGCTCGAACTCGCGCGCGCCGACATGCGCGACCAGGCCGAGGGCGTGTCCAACGTTGCCGCGGTGCTGGCCAATGCCGCCCAACTCGACACCGGCGTCGATGTGAGACTAGGCGGCGATCCCCATGTCGTCCTGCCCATCGACGAAGCCTCGCTGCAGGCCGTACTCAAAATCCTAGTCGACAATGCCCGCGAACACGGCGCCGAGACGCTTGACATCCATGTGGCTGCAGATGGCGACGAGACCGTGATCCGCGTCAACGACGATGGCCGGGGGATCGCGCCGGGGGACGCGGCACGGATCTTCGAACCGTTCTTCACCACGAGGCGGGAACAAGGCGGCACCGGGTTGGGGCTCGCGATCGCGAAGGCACTGCTAGCCAACGCGGACGGCACCATCGACTACATGCCGCCCACCCAATCCGCAACCGAGCCGTCCACCGGCGCCCGTTTTCGAATCGGCTTCCGCCGTCAGTAGCCGAGGTTCTTGTCGATTTGGCCTTCAAGGGCTTCGCCACGCCGAAGCCGTTCGAGGTTCCGTACGAACCGGTCCAGATTGCGACGCGTGCGGAATTGACTGGCACCCGCCGTATGCGGAGTCATGACCACCTGGGGCAAGTCCCAGAGACGGCTCTCGGCGGACAGCGGCTCGGCGGGAGCGACGTCCAGGGCGGCACCGCGGATGGCCCCGGATTCCAGGGCGTGAACGAGGTCGTCCTCGACCATCACCTCGCCGCGGGTGACATTGACGAGTATCGCCGTGGATTTCATCGCCGCGAAGGCGCGCGCGTCGAACTTGCCCCGCGTCTCCGGCGTCAGCGGGCAGCAGATCGCCACCACGTCGGAACGCCCCAGGAGCTCGTCGAAGTCGTCGGGACGCATGACCGCGTCGACTTCCGGCGAACCCGGAACCGGGTCGCGATCCAATGCGATGCAACGCATGCCGAAAGCCACGGCCCGGCGGACCACGGCGCGACCCGTACCGCCGAAACCGAAAACGCCCATGGTGGCACCGGTCAGCTCGATCTCGTCGGCGCGAATGGCGGGGCGATGGTTCCACGCGTCGGGACCCAGGCGCAGCGCCGTCGCCAATTGCCGGGTCAACATGAGCAGCAGCCCGAGGGCGTGATCGGCCAAATGCTCGCCAACAAGCCCTTTCTCGCTGGTCAGGATCACCTCGCCCAGGCGGAACTCGTCGTATAGGAAACTGTCCACGCCCGAAGCGATGGCGTGAACCCAGCGCAGCTTCTTCGCGGCGCGGAACATGGGGCGGGTGACGAGCCCCAGCACGACGTCGGCATCGACGATGTCCGCAGGCGCGGACTTCGGGTCGGAAACGACGACTTCGGCCCCGCCTCCAGCGCGGCGGATGCGCTCCAGGTCCGATTCGGCGACCCGGGGCAACGTCAACCCCGGGATGATGACAATCTTCATGGGCAACTGCGCCCCCTATTGACTCTACGGCCCGGATCAAGTCTAAAGGGGTTAGAGGCTCTCAAGTTTCTAAGGGGATTGCCATGCGCAACGGTCATCGCGTCCTCGACCCGGGCGCTCACCAAATGGAGCCTCCGGGCATGTGGAGGGAGTACATCGAACCGGCATTCGCGGACCGGGCACCCGCCATCGACGACATGGGCAACGGCCGCGTCGGCATGTGCGTCGAGGGCCAGCCGATCACGAAGCAGGACGGCAGCTACCCCATGCACTCCAAGGAGTTTCTCGAGGCGGCCGCCAAGGGCATGGAGAAACACGAAAAGACCCGCGCCGCCGGCTTTCGGCCGGAGGCACGGCTCGCCGATATGGACCGGTACGGCGTCGATGTGCAGGTTCTCTATCCAACCGTCGGCGGGCAGATCCTCGGCAAGGAGTTCGCAGACCCCGAACTGCTCGCCGCCGTGTGCGCCGCCTACAACGACTGGAGTCGCGAGTACTGCAGCCGCGCCACCGAACGGCTGCGCTGGGCCGCCATGCTCCCGATGCAGGCAGCCGATCTCGCCGTCGAGGAGGCCCGTCGAGCGGCCGCGAACGGCGCGGCAGGCTTCTACGTGCGTCCCAATCCCGTAGCGGGTCGCAACCTGCACCATGAACGCAACGATCCGGTGTGGACCGCCATCGAAGATCTGGGACTCCCCGTTTGCCTCCACGACTCCGGCTCCCCCTATCTGCCCTCCTTCGGGGACCGGATGGAAACCCATACCTCGGGGCACATCCTCGCCCACCCCTTTGAAGCCATGGCGGCGATGACCTGCCTGATCTGGTTCGGCGTCATCGAACGCCATCCCCGGCTCCGGATTGTCCACGTGGAAGCCGACGGCGGCTGGCTGCCCTACTGGCTGCAGCGCATGGAGCAGCACTGGCAGTTCTCGGGCAACGCCGAACACCCGCTGTTGAAGCGCCGCCCGACCGAGTACTTCAAATCGAACTTCCTGGTTGCCTGCCGGGGAGACGAGAGGACCTTGCCGGCCGTGTGCGAATTGGTCGGCGACGACTACCTCGCGTTCAATACCGACTACCCGCATCCGGACGGCACCTGGCCGGCCGGACTCGAGGATCTCGAAAACCAACCGCTTCCCGCCGAGTCGATCAAGAAGATCTTCTGGGACAATGCCGCACCGTTGTTCGGGATCGATGCCGAACCCGGGAACGTTCAGTGAACGTCGCGAAGCTGGTAGCGCCTGCCGTCGTAGGACTCGAAATAGCGGCCGAGCAGCGGGTGGTCGATCTGCCGCAGGTCGCTGCTCGACTCCAGGTGCCGCTGCGCGACGTAGGTGGTGTGCACCGCGCCGTCGACCAGGACGTGATACCAAGGCCGGTCCTTGGGTGGCCGGGACAGTGCGACTTGCTCGTACCACTCGTCCGACAGCGAGAACTCCGCGTCCACGCCGAAGACCACGCCCCGGTAGCCCGCCTACACATGGTCGACAATCTGGCCGACCGCGAACTTCGTTCCCTGTGACGGCATGCCGACCATCACTGCGTCGAGGACGGGCGCGTCGAGCCGAGCAAGTCGGGCAGCATCGAGCGCACCGTGTCGACGACGGCCTGGGTCTGGGGGTCCACCTCCAGATTCAGGCGATCCCCGACGCGGATGTCCCCGAACGTCGTACGCTTGAGCGTCTCGGGTATGAGGCTGACCGCGACGGTGGATGCTTCGCGATCCAATTCGGCGACGGTCAAGCTGGCACCGTTCAGGGCCACGAAACCCTTGAGGCTCAGGTAGCGCATCCAAAACCCCGGAATTCGCACCGACAGACGGCGATAGCCCGGTTCGGCGCGATCCTCCACGACGGGCACAGTCGCCGACACGTGACCGGAGAGCAGGTGCCCGCCAACCTCGTCGCCGAGCCGCAGCGACCGCTCGATGTTGACCAGCGAGTCAGGACGCAGGTCGCCGAGGTTCGTGGTCGCCAGCGTCTCGCGAACGAGATCGAACCGCACGGTCGATCCACCGGCGGCGGCAGCGGTCAAGCAACAGCCGTTGACGGCAACCGAAGCGCCAGGTTCCAGGCCTTCGGCAAGGTCCGCCAGGTCGATGCCGAGCGCGGCGCTTCCGCGCCCTCCGGGCTCGCCGGTGCGCTCAAGCCCTAGGACGCGGCGGGTACCCTGGACAATGCCCGAGAATATCGCTTCCTTCCTAGTCGGCCTAGTCGGCCTAGTCGGCTAGTCCAGCGCGCCTCAGTTCTTCGCGACGCTTGCTCTCGCTGTCGATGTACTTGATCCAGTCGCCCGACATCGTCTCGGGGCGCCTCTCCCGTTCCCTGCGTGCCTTGCGCCGGACGTCCGTAAACACCTTTCGTGCGGCGGTCAGATTATCCAGATGGAACTCGCAGGTACCCAGGGTTATCTCGGTGGCCAATGGGTTGGACAGCCCGCCAAGCTCCAGGGCCCTTCGAGCAGCCGTCTGGCACTTCGCGTATTGGTCCGAGTCGAGATAGAGGGATGCCAAGAGGTCGAAGGTCTTCCCATCCGGGTCGATCTCTCCGCATTCCTCGAAGGCCCCGATGGCATCGGGTACGTCATGCGCCGCCTGGTATGCCTGACCAAGCAACTGCAGGTTCTTGCAGACGGGTTCGATGATCTCCTCGTCGATACCCCTCTTGAGGTACTTGCTTGCTCGGTTGGGAACATCGGCTTGCACCAGGAGCGCCCCGTAGGCCCGGAGGTCGGTCTCCTTGGTCAGGAAGCCGCCTGCGTGCGCCGCCTCCATTGCCAACAGCTGCTTGTCCTCCTCGCCCGTCTCGCCGTACATCGACGCCAGCATCACCCAGTACTCGCGCTTGGGAAAATCCTTGACCAGGATCTCCAGGATCTCCAAGACCTTCGGCCAGTTCTCCTGCTCGTAATACATGAACTGGAGCATGCGCCACCATGGTTCCTTCACGGGGATGCCTCGATCGCGGGCCAGCTGAACCGTTGTCTCGATGCACCGGATGCCGCTGTCGAAATCCTTGAACTGATAGAAGATCTGGCCGATGAAGTAGTACGGTTCGGGGCCCGGGTCGTTGTGCACGCTCCCATCTTCGCCGAGGCCGGCTGGGCCCGCGGACGAGCCAGGTGCGCCCTGGGCTCCTCCTGACCCTGCATGAAGTAGATCTTCGATAGCTGGAAGAGCTTCTGCAACTCGGTGGCTTCTGCAATCTGGGGCACCTGCTCCAAGACCTTCTCGTAGTGCTCGATGGTCTTGTCGGGCCGGGACAGTTCCCAATAGGCGTATCCCAGCAGATCGTGGATCTGACCGAGTTCGTTGGCGTTGTAGCGGCTGCGACGGTCCTCCCGCGGAACCATCGCTTCGAGAATGTCGATCCCTTCCGCATACTGTTCAGCGGTTATGAGTTCCTGGCCTTGTTGCAGCCGCTTCCAGGTGGCCGCTTCGATGTTGGGCACCCGCCTCGGCTTCTCGTCCTCGACTACGACGCGCTCCGG
>JAPOYW010000486.1 GCA_026706425.1 Gammaproteobacteria bacterium | reverse complement strand
AGAAGGGCCTCCATGCGACCCGGGAGGACACCAAAGCCGGCAAGACCCTCACCATCGCGGCCAATATCAGCGCCGCCGCGATCAAGGCCCTCGGACATCGCTACTGGGTGCTCAACGTAACGAATTTCGATATCGAGAACGGGGCGTGGGCGACGTTGACGGTTCGCTACGACGGCGCGGACTCGCAGGTGCCGATCCGCGCTCTGCCCGGCAACGCCGGATTCGAGTACTTGTATCGCGATGCGCAGATTCTCTTCGAGGGAGCGCGCCGCGGCGACGTATCAGCAATGGAACGGATCGCACGCCTGGACTCGGCAATGCGCCCCGCGCAGATTGATCGACACGTCGCAAGGCAGGTGACGGCGCGGGAACACGGCTTCGACCGTTGGGACATTCTCAACGGGCACGTCGCCTGGGAATCGCCCGGTTCCCTTCCATCGGTGATGGCGTACGGTGCGGGCCACTTCTTCGACCGGGGTGTTGCGCGGTATCCCGAATCGTTCTCCATTGCGGAGCTGGTGGAGTTCACCGGTGACTTCACCGAGGACTCCGTCGACATGCTGACCACGTCGTTTGCCCACGCAAAGGCCAGAGGCCATAGGTCTTACACGGGAGAACACCTCCTGTCGGCGCTCTTGGACAACCCCGCGTCTATTCACGTGCTACGTTCCGTCGGCTGCGACGTGGAACAATTGAGGCAGCAACTACGCTCTTTTCTCAGGACCGTCCCCGGTGAAGCTCTAGATGGGGATGTCCAAGCATCCAGGGCGCTTTGTGGCGCAGTCTACCGCGCCAACTTCGTCCCGACATTGGGCCGCGAAGGGACAAATCCCGGCAACCTTCTCGTGGGTCTTGTCGCCGAGGGAGGCGAGGCGGCGAATCTGCTGGACGGGGAGGGCGTTTCGCACCGCGACCTCGTCAACTATGTCACACATGGGATTGCAGCGGAGCTGGCCGGCGACTCCGAACCGAACGTCTCGGTACTGGATCCGGACCTGGAGCGGGCCGTGCATTTGGCATTCGTATCCGCACGGACGTCGCGCCACGAGCACCTCACCATCGAGCACCTTCTGCTATCCCTGCTGGGCGGCGACCTGGTGTCGGACATACTGCGGTCACTTGGCGCGGACGCGCGTGAAATGGGGAGCGACTTGAGAACGTTCATCGAGGAAGCGACGCCGGTCGCGGCGATGGAAGGCGGCGCGCCGGGATCCACGCGCGCCTTCAACCGCATCATGCAGATGGCGGTCGCGAAAGCCCACTCGTGCAAACGCTTCCAAGCCAACGCACTCGATGCGCTATGGGCGCTCTGCGGCGAGCGCGACGTGCCGGTTGCGGACTTTCTCGAGCGCTACGGCGTAAGACGCGCAGACGTGGCGAAGCGGATAGGGTAGCGACAGGATGGCACTCGTACCCCCGAACAAACCCATCGTCGAACGTTTGGTGGACGGCGCGATCATATCCCCCGCATCGCATCCGAGCATCGGCACCAATATTCAGGGACCGTCGCTGGTGCGCGTCCCGGATTGGGTGGAGTCACCGCTCGGTCGCTACTACCTGTATTTCGCCGACCACAAGGGCCGCTACATCCGTCTAGCGTACGCGGATCGGCTGAACGGACCATGGACAATACATGTCCCCGGCACCCTGCACGTCGAAGACACGCCGTTCCCCCACGACCCACCCGAGATCTCGGAGGAAGAGGTCCGCACGGCCGAGAAACGCCGCCAGGTGTCCGGTCGCCCGATTCTGCACAGTGCCGCCTACGAGATGTCGACGCCCCACATCGCGTCGCCGGACGTCCACGTGGACGCGGCCAATCGTCGGTTCGTCATGTATTACCACGGCCTGGAAGGACCGGGGCGCCAGGTTTCGCGGGTCGCCGTATCCGAGGACGGCCTGGCATTCGAGTCGGGGACGGAGATTCTCGGCCGCAGCTATCTGCGCGTGTTCCGCTACCGGGGCATGACCCATGCATTGGCCATGCCCGGCCAGTTCTACCGGTCTGCCGAGGCGTTGGGTGGTTTCGAGGCAGGGCCGCGGCTGTTCAATCCCGATATGCGGCACGCCGCCGTCATGCTGCGTGGCGACACGCTCTACGTCTTCTGGACCCAGGTGGGCGACGCGCCGGAGCGCATTCTGTTGTCTACCGTCGATCTCGGAGGCGACTGGATGGATTGGACGGAGTCGGAACCGGTGGAGGTGCTCCGGCCCGAGAGATCGTGGGAAGGAGCCGATGCGGCGTTGGAGCCGTCAGTCCGCAGCGTTGCCTACGGCATGGTCAACCAGTTGCGGGATCCGGCGGTCTACGAGG
The DNA here is from genome assembly GCA_026706425.1 of Gammaproteobacteria bacterium. GTDB lineage: Bacteria > Pseudomonadota > Gammaproteobacteria > Pseudomonadales > Azotimanducaceae > VXYL01. The sequence continues at coordinate 5,623 of JAPOYW010000486.1, read as the reverse complement.
AAGGGGACGACGTGTACCTGCTGTACGCGGTCGCGGGCGAGAGCGGAATCGCTATCGCCCGCGTCGCCTTCCCCCTTTAAGGGAGCCGCCCCGCGCGAAGCGGCCCCGGCCCTACAAAACTCTTACGCGGTGGACGCGAACACCTTGTCCGCAGTCGCCGCGGCGATGAAGTTCTCCTTGAGAATACCGTAGTTCTGGATGTCGGCGTTCACCACGTCCATGCCGTGAGCCAGCACGAAGGCGTAGCTGCGCTGGAAGTCGGTCAGGTTCTGATCCAGCACCGACTGGTCGTAGAAGCGGTCGAACACCTTGCCATTGGCGCCGCCGCCCCAGCGGCGTCCTGCCAGCAGCCGGCCGGTTTTCATGGCGACGAGCCCGATGCCCGCCTCCTTGGCCCGCTGCAGCAGCGGCGACAGGTGCGTCATGTCCTCGCTGCCTTCCAGGATCTGCCGCTTGTTCCAGTCGTACCAGCCCGCCGGCGTGATGGCGATCATTGCGAGGTCGTACCAGCCGGTCTCGATTGCCGCTTCGAGACACTCCTGCGCGTTCTCATGGGTCGAGATCCCCAGGTAGCTCACCTTGCCTGCGGCCTTGGCGTCCTCGAAGGCGCGGTACATCTCCTCGGCCCGGACGACGCCCGGGTTGTTGGCCGCCATCTGGTAGTAGGCATCCACGTGGTCGGTGTCGAGTTCGCTCAGGCTCTTGTCGAGCAGCATGGTCCAGGCCTTTGCCTCGCGCTGCGCCGTTGCCGCGTCCACGTCGTCGTCGGCACCGACCCGCACCGGTGCTTTCGAGATCAGGAAGATCTCATCGCGGTGCGCCTTGGCGAAACCGGCTAGGTTTCGCTCCGCGTTGCGGTAGTAGCCGCTATAGCCCACATCGTAGACGTTGACGCCGGCTTCGAAGGCGATGTTGAGCAGGCGATCGTTGGGCTGCCCGGAAAGCGCCGCACCGCACCCGTAGACCAGGCGACTGGCGCGGAAGCCGGTCCTTCCGAGCGTGCGGTAGGACATGCCCGGCCAGGGCTCGGAGTCACCGGATTCCTGTGCGGCTGCGGTCGCGGCCTGGACGTTCCGGGTCTGCAGCAGCACTTGGCTGCCGACACCCACCATGGTCAGGTATTCGATGAACGAACGGCGATTGGTTTGCAGTTGCGCCACGGGCTGTCTCCTTGTGCGGGCGTCAGCCATATAGACTGCTACGAATGCGAACGTTTTACAACGCGCGTTTGAATCGATGTGTTGCCCGTATACAGAGCGGGAGGGCCGGGTTTCCGGGCGGCCGGCTCAACGTCGACGGGTGCGCTCGGTGGAGAGGGCCAAGGCGCACCAGAATGGCGCGATGAACATCGCGATCGCCGCGTAGAGAACCCATTCCCGTTCGACCACGTCGGCGAGCCAGAGTCCCGCGCCAGCACCGAGCAATGCGACGGCCGTCAGTATCCAGAGCAGGTGCTGGTTGGTCTTGTCCACTGGAGCTTCCGGGTTTGGACGACGCTCAACATTGAGCCTAACAGAACCGTGTTGTTTGCCCTATAGGCGCGCGTCCACGCCCACCGGGCAATGATCGGAACCGGTCACCTGCGGCCAGATAAAGGCATCCTCGACACGCCGCCGGGCGGAAGGAGATGCGAGGACGTAGTCGATGCGCCACCCCACGTTGTCGGCCCGGGCGTTGCCCCATTGTCGCCACCACGTGTAGTGGCCGGCCTCGCCGGGGTGCTGCCGCCGAAACGTGTCGGACCAACCGGCGTCCATCCAGCGGGTCATCTCGGCACGCTCTTCCGGCAGGAAGCCGCTGGTCTTGGCGTTCGTCTTGGGTCGCGCCAGGTCCAATTCGGTGTGGGCGGTGTTGTAGTCGCCCATCGCCAGTACCGGTCCGCGCCTGCGCAGTTCTTCAAGGCGCTCGAAGACGGCCGCGTAGAAACCGAGCTTGTAGGGTACGCGGCTGTTGTCGCGGTCGGTGCCGCTGCCCTTCGGAAAGTAGGCGTTTGCGATGGCCACGCGTCCGAAGTGGGCGATGATCAACCGACCCTCGATGTCGTAGTCGTCAACGCCCAAGGAGGTCTCGATGCGCGTCGGGGCTTGGCGCGTGAATAGCGCGACGCCGCTGTATCCCTTGCGGACGGCAGGCGAGAAGAAGGCGTGCCAACCGTCCGGCGCACGTCCTTCGAGCGGCAGTTGATCGGGCATGGCGCGCAATTCCTGGACACCGACGACGTCGGCGCCGCTGGACTCCAGGAACGTGAGGAAGCCCTTCTTGATGCAGGCGCGCAGGCCGTTCACGTTCCAACTGACGATCCGGCGCGTTCCGGGTGGGGTGGGTTGTTTCATCCATGGCCTCCTCTGGGCTTCGCTACCCGTGCCGATGTCGCGTCGGGGACGGGGGTCGAGTCGCCGCGGCGAACAGAAACGCCCCCAGAAGGGAGCCGCAGGCCAGCATGGCGAATCCACCGACATGGTTGCCCGTGTAGTCGGCCATGAAGCCGGCGACCACCGGTCCCACCATCATGCCGAACATGACGATCAGGGACGAGAGTCCCATGATCGTGCCGAACGAGGTCGCACCGTAGTAGTCGGCTCGCAGAGCGACCATCAGGGGTCCGCGGATACCCCAGCCGAGACCGTGCAGGAGCGCGAAGGCGATAACCATGCCGAGATTCGAGGCGAAAGCGAGGAACAGGAAGCCCGTGCCGTGGGCGATCATGCAGCCGACGCAGACTAGGCGTTTTTCCATGTGGTCTCCCAGCCAACCGCCGATCAGTTGGCCACCCATCTGGCAGGCCGTCATCAGCGCCACGATCAGACCCGCCTCCCGTAGACTGAAGTCTAGGCCGTCTCCGGCGGTGAGGTGGGGCACCATGTGCACCATCACCGTCGAAACGGTTAGGAGTGCCAGCGCGTGACCGACGGACATGAACCAGAACGCCCGGGTCCGCATCGCCTCGATCGGGGTGAAGTCGGGACAGGTGTGGCTTTGGGGTGTGGCGGCGTGGGCAGGTTCGGCGATGCCGTCGGGGAGTTCTCCCTTTGAGCCGGGACGGTGATGCACCAGTTCGACCAGGGGCAGACCGACCACGAGGATCACGAACCCCGAGCCGATCGCCGTGGCGCGCCAACCGAACAACTCCAGGGACAATACGACGATGGGAACGCACAAGCCGCCGAGGGAGTAACCCAGTTGGGACACGGCAACCGCCTTGGAGCGGTGGCGGTTGAACCAGTTCACGATGGGCACCATCAGGGTCGCGAAGCCGCCCAGGCTCGACCCCAGGGCGATGAGGGCGAATGCCACGTAGAACATGAGAATCGTGTTGATGAACCCGAACAGCACGAACCCGGCGGCGAACACCACCAGCCCGATGCGGAGGATCAAGCGCGGCCCGAAACGATCCACGAGCCAGCCCTGCAAGGGTCCGAGCAGACCGCTCTCCATCCGTGTCAGGGCGAACGCGCCGCCGATCACCGCGCTGCTCCAGCCGAAATCGGCCTGCAGAAGGGCGTTGTAGGCACCGAAGGACTGCATCCACAGAATGCCCGACAGAAACTGGATGCCGGCTGCGCCGGAGGCGATCCACCAGCCGTGGAAGACGTGCCCGCGGGGACGGATGACGTGGTCGATGCGGGCGAGAGTCGAGTTCATGGGCCTTCGCGGTGGCGGGCGAAGGCGGCCCGCGGGAGCGCGACGGGCAAGCATACCACCGTGCGACCGGAACCAAGCTGAAGTCGGCAGCCGGGTGCAGCCGGGTCGATCGCGCTATTTCCCGCGGGAATCGACGTCTCGTTCGGTAGACTTCCCAGGTGTTGGCGGCAACGACTACACCAACGAGTACTTCGATCGTCGCGATCTGACCGGTCCGGGGAGCGCCCTCGACCGACGGCTGCTAGCGACGCGAATCGACGACGACTACACGGAGTTCGAGTTGCGCTGGCTGGCGACCGAGGCGCTGCTGGCGACGTTCGCCTACTCCACCATCGAAGTGGTCAACCTGAACACCTTGCAGTCAGGGGGACGATTCAGCTTCATCGGTGCGGCGGATGTCCCGGGGATCGAACCCGCCAAGCTCTATGGCGGTGCCCTGGCCGGCATCGTGTTGCGCGACGGGGCGCCGGGGGGGCCGTCGCGCCGGAATCCCGGAACGGATCTGGTCCGCTACCGGCACCTACGATTTCGGACACGGTATCGCGGCGAGTGTCAGCGTGGTGGATGTCGCGTCCACGACGTCGGGCTTCTCCGGCACCGTGACGTTGCCGGCCTATACGTTGGTGAATGCCGGCGTCGTCTTCGAGCGGAAGAACTGGCGACTTGGGGCGAACGCCAAGAACGTCACCGACGAACGCTACTTCCGGGCCAACTTCCCGAACCTGTTTGGCAGTGTTGTGGTGCTGCCGGAGTTGCCGAGGCACTATGCCCTCAGCATGGCGTACAGGTGGTGACCGACCAACGCTGCTTGGGATCCGTGGTTGTCGGGAGAGCGCAAATCCGCCATGCTGATCGGTGTGCGCGGAGGGGGAATCCAATGATCCTACGAAGAATTGCAGGACCTGCGCTTGCGGCCGGTCTGCTGGTCGCGACCGCCGGTGCGGGCGAGGAGGAGCCTTCCGATGCGAAGCAGGCGGCGGCTTCCGTGGCCGACCTGGCTTGGATGACGGGGACGTGGTCGGGCCCGGTGGGCGGCGGCAACGTGCTGGAGGAGAACTGGACGACGCCTAAGGCCGGTTCGATTCAATCGCTGGTGCGCATGACGGGCGCCAACGGGACCAGCATGGTGGAACTAATTGTCATCGAGGAAGAGGGGGACACCCTGCGCCTTCGTCTGCAGCAGTGGGATCCGGGCATGAAGCCGCGAACAACGGAACCGTCCGTCATGACCCTCGAGGAGATGGGCGAACACACGGTGGCGTTCCGCGCTGAGGAGGGTGCCATGTTCGCCAAACTCACGTACACGCGCGATGGCGACAGCTTCACGATCGGCATCCAGAACCACAAAGGCGGTCAGGTCAACCTGCCCCTGAAAGCCGCCCCCTAGGGGATGGGCTTGTCTTGCGCCAGGCGAAGCTTGGCGAAGGGGAAGTGCATGCGATGACATGTGTTCGGCAAAGGATGGGGCCACCATCACTTTGGGCGACGAAAATTTCTCGTTCACCATTTCAGCTGGCACGGACTTCAAGCTATTCAATCTCAACCCATGTCCCGAGTATTACCCGGATTGCCAATTCTCGTTGTCAGTACTATGGTTTAGCGTCGGGGTTGGATGCGAACCCCCCAGCTTGTGACGTGAGGGAGAGGATAAGATGCCCATCAAGATCAGGATGGTACTGACTGCCTTGGGAATTGGGGCGGTTGTTTGGCCCGGAATCGTCTGTTTCACAACGGTACCGATTGTGTTCCTATGGCACTTGCTCCTTCCTAGGAGTCTGCTGTTCGAATTTGCGCTAACGGGCGCGGCCATGATCTTCGCGACGCTGGCATCAATTAAGCTCTATCGAAAGGCGTTCGTGGCCGGGACCGCGCCCTAGGTCGGTTTTTCGCCGCACGAACCAGACTAAACGCCCGTCGTAGCGCGTCGGCGCTTAGCCCAGCGCTCGGCCATGTCGATGCCGGGCCGGTAGATCGCCTTGGG
>JAPOYW010000398.1:5275-7937 GCA_026706425.1 Gammaproteobacteria bacterium | reverse complement strand
TTGGGGCGCAGCGCGGACGGTGGCCGGCTGCGGTGTGCGGGTTACTGATTCTGCGTCGGTGATACTTAGGCTGAAGGCCTTGAGATGCATGCGCTGATGTCCAAAGTGAATGCAACCCGTTCTACGGCTCGGAAACGGATTTCCGTCGCAGGCAATCGCCGATGTCCTCCAGGATGCCGAGTTCGGTCACATAGGCCGTCACCAGTTCGGCGGGCGTCACGTCGAAGGCCGGATTGCGAACCTTGACCCCCGCCACGGCGGGGATGCCTCCAGTGACCTCCGCAGCTGGCCGCTCCTCGATTTCCACGTCGCTCCCGGTGGCCGTCGCCGGGTCGAGCGTCGAGGACGGGCAGGCCACGTAGAACGGGACGCCGTGGTAGTCAGCGGTGATCGCGAGCGCGCGGGTGCCGATCTTGTTGACCGTATCGCCGTTGGCGGTGACACGGTCGGCCCCCACGATGATCAAGTCGATGGCGCCGTCCGCCATCAAGTGAGCCGCCGCGCTGTCGCAGATCAGCGTGTGGTCTATACCCGCCTGGGTTAGTTCCCAAGAGGTCAGACGGGAACCTTGAAGGACAGGCCGCGTCTCGTCCACATAAACGTGGAAACGAATGCCCGCGTCGTGGGCAAGGTACATCGGTGCCGTGGCGGTTCCCAAGTGGGACACGGCAAGCGCGCCGGCGTTGCAGTGCGTCAACACGCGGCCGCCGGGTTCGATCAACGGGGCGCCGTGCCGGCCAATGGCTTCGCACATGGCGCGGTCCTCCTCGTGGACGGCGCGGGCTTCGTCGATGAGGTCCATATCCCGCGACAAGGCAGCGAGCATGCGGTCGACCGCCCAGCCGAGGTTGACGGCCGTGGGACGCGCCTGGCGCAGTGCCGCCGCCGCCTGTCGAAGGTCCTCGCCGTTTCGCCAGGCCATGGCCATGGCGTAGGCGGCGGCGACGCCGATTGCCGGTGCGCCCCGTACGCGCAGTTGGCGAATGGCGCGAACGACACTCTCGACGTCTTTCGGTTCCTCGAAGACGACGCGTCCGGGAAGTCGACGTTGGTCGAGCAGCAGGAGTCTGCCATTCTCCCAGCGGATCGGGGCGGGGACGCTCATGCGTGACTGCCAGGGCCGGTCATTGGCATCGACCGCGCGGCTACTCGATGATAAAGCCCTCGGACGTGTCCTCCGGTTCGTCGTCTGTGTCGGCGTGCGTCTTGAGGAACGCGAGAATGCGTTCGTAGACATCGAGCCGTGCCGCGTTGCCGGCGAATCCGTGCCCCTGTTCGATATCGAATACCCACTCGGGTTCGTTGCCGGCCCTTCTCAGGGCATCCCGCATGTGGTAGGCGTGCTCGACCGGTGCCCGGTCGTCCCCTCCACCGTGGATGAGCATGACCTTGGCCCGGATCCGGTTTGCCTGGTGGGCGGGCGACGTCTCGACAAGCGATGCTTCGTCGGAACCGAGAATGCGACGTATGAACTGTTCGCCGGCGAGCGTGCGTTGGACGTCGCCCTTGCTCTCCATGATCGTGAGGTCGATACCGCGGTCACTTCGGGCAGCGACGTAAACTCGGAAACAGGTGGTTGGGCTTCGACAGCGACGGCAGGGCAGAGGACGACCAGCGCGATCGAGATCTTCAGCCAATGCCCGACCGCCGCGCCGTTGCGCTGGCCCCACGTTGTCGCCGCCGGCCCTGGCAGATCGGTCTGAACCGCCGAGCCCGGTTGCCTTCCCGTACACCTTCGTGCGCTAGGCCGGTCCATTGGTCGTTCTCCCCTCCCAATGACCCGTTGAGAGTGCCACCGTTGGCACGGGGGGGCAATGTTCTTACGTTGGACGCGGGCGCGCCGCACCTGCCATCCGACCCGTATCGATGCGAAGTCGAGGTTTTGTCGCCTGGCCCCCTGACTGGTGGTCCCAATCCCGAAGGAGACGCCTCCAGGCGGTCTGGAATTCCACCGAGCCGGCACGACGCCCGCTGACCACCCGTACGATTTGGGGGAAGGCGAGGGGGAATACCTCCAGTGCCGTTCGCGCCAGCGCCGCGAAGGAAGCCTCGTGTGGGCTCGCCCTGCGAGGTCCCGTCGGCTGGACCGATCCAGATCGGGTTGCCGCCGCCTGCTCCCGCTCCGCCAGCCGCAATATGTTCTCGTCGCCCCGTTCCAGGGCCTCGTGCATCCAAAGGCGGGCGAGTTTTGCGGTTATGTCGACGCCGGCGACCTGGTCGGACAACGCGGCTTCGAATACCCCGAGCTTGTTGCCGAAGTGGTGGTAGATCATGCGCTTGTTCACACCCGCCGATGCAGCAATGCGGTCCACGCGCGCACCCGCGTACCCCCGGGCGGCGAATTCGTCGACTGCAGCGTCGAGGATCTTGCGTCGGGTACGTTCAGCGTTCCTGGGCAACTTGAAAGTGACCAATTAGTTACTCAGGAACCAGCCTAAAGTAACTACCTAGTTACTTCAAGCCGGTTCGAACATCCCCGAGTACCGTCTCTCGAGATCCAAGAGGTAGCGTTTTGCCGCCAATCCGCCGCCGAAACCGGTCAGGTCGCCGTCGTGCCCGATGACCCGGTGGCAGGGAATCACGATCGGGAGCGGATTCCTGCCGTTGGCGGCGCCCACGGCCCGAACCGCTTTCGGCCGTCCGATGTTCCGGGCCACTTCGC
>JAPOYW010000398.1:0-5265 GCA_026706425.1 Gammaproteobacteria bacterium | reverse complement strand
TAGCTGCGGGTCTCGCCGTAGGGAATTCGCCGAAGCGCATCGAGCACGTCGGCTTGGAATCCGCTAGCTCCCGGGTCGACGGCCAAGTCGAAGTCGCGTCGCTTGCCGTCGAAATACTCGCCGAGTTGCTCGGCTACATCTCGAAACGGCGCGTCGTTGCGTTCCCAGTCGGTTTCCGGGCTGCGCGCCTTGCTCCCCGATGCGAACCCGACGACTTCCAGGGCGGTGTCCGACCCGGCCAGCAGCAGTTGCCCGATCGGGCTAGAGACAAATGTGTAATACATGGTTGCGCTACCTCGATAGTGATTGGCTGAAACGCCCTCGCCACAGTCTACACTGTTCGCGAAGACCACAGGTGCATCACCGCGTAGGCGCGCCAGGGCCGGCAGGACTCCGCCCAGCGTCTTGCCGGCGCACCCTTGACGCCCAAAGCCTTGATGACGCCCCAGTCCGAGTCCGGGAACGCGTCGGGATCGCGGCCGACGCGCATCGCAGCGTATTCGGCGGTCCACGGACCGAGGCCCGGAATTTCCAGGAACCCGGCGCGAAGGGATTCGGGATCCTCGAGCCATTGCACGCCTTCGTCGACGACCCGTTGCGCAATCGCCGAGATCGCCCGACCGCGGATCCCGGGCAGCCCGATGGCGGCGACTTCGGCGTTCGCCAACGCCTGCGGATCGGGAAACCCATCGGTTCCGAAGCGCTCGCAAAGCGCAGACGCTAGGTTCGTGGCCCGGGCAACGCTGACCTGTTGGCCGAGAACGGCCCGTACGGCACCTTCGAACGGATCCCATACACCCGGAACGCGAATGCCGGGCTCAGCGCGCACGAGCGGGGCGAGCGTGGGGTGTTTGGCGAGATGACGGTCGACGGTTTGGGGGTCGACGTCTAAGTCGAATAGCCGGCGCAACCGGGCGATGTATTGGCTCGTTCCTCCCGTTGCTTCGGATGGGATTCGGATTCGTAGCTCGTCTTCGGTCACCTCCGCCTTAATCCAGACATCGCCCCTGATCCGCCGCCGGTAGAAGTTTGCGCCCGCAACCTCGATGCCGGGGACGACCCGGCCTTCGAGGAACGAAAAGAAACTCGACACGTTGAACGGCTGGTGAAGGGGCCGCGACAGTTCGGCCAGTTCCGCACCTTGCGCCGGATTATTGATGTGGGTGGGGGACGACACGCGTTCACTATAATGCCGCTCGCTGTCCGTCTGCCCCGGGTGGGGTCTTGGGAATGGACGAACGAGAAACACCGGCAACCATCGAGTACGCGGTACACACGAGCAAGCTATGCCGTGTGTTCGGCAGCCTCCGTGCCGTGGAGGATCTCGAGGTGCGGGTCGAACCAGGGACCCTCTACGGATTCCTGGGCCGAAACGGCGCGGGCAAGTCCACCACCATCAAGATGCTGACCGGCATACTCGCCCCGAGCAGCGGCTCGATCACCCTGCTTGGCGTGAATCCGGAGGACGAAGCCCAGGCAGCTGACGTTCGGCGTCGGATCGGCGTCGTCCCCGAGGATCTCGCCCTGTTCGAACTGCTGACGGGACGCGAGTACCTGAATTTCGTGGGCACGATCTACCTGCTCGACGAGGCCATGGCCCGGGAACGGGTCGACGAACTGTTCGAGGTCTTGAACGTCGGCGCAACCGAGAAGCAACTGGTCCTCGAATACTCCCACGGCATGCGCAAGAAACTGGCGCTCGCTGCGGCACTGATCGGGAATCCGGCCCTGCTGTTCCTCGACGAACCCTTCGAGGGTGTCGATGCCGTTTCGGCACGCGTGATGCGCGACATCTTGATGCGATTCGTGGAACGCGGTGGAACGGTCTTCATCACCTCCCACGTGCTCGACGTCATCGAACGCTTGTGCAGTCACGTTGGCATCATCGATCGCGGGCGCCTCGTGTACGAGGCACCGTTGTCCTCCCTGGACGGCCGAACCCTCGAGTCCCTGTTTATCGAACGGGTTGGCGACGCGGACGGCATGCGCACCGAACTGAGCTGGCTGCGCGAGGACGGCGGGTGAATCGACGGCAACGCAGGGCGGTATTCGCGTTGTACCGAACGCTGCTGCGCCGTCGCTGGCACCGACTGGGTCCGACCATGAAAAGCCTCGGCGCCTTGTTGGTGACGATCAGCGCGGTGGTTGCCGGAGGTGCCTTCCTGTTGGCGTTCTTGCTTGGGTTCTTCCTGCTGCCCAACGCCTCGGGGGTGGGTGTCCTCTTGGCGTGGGACGGCGTCTTGCTGGCGTTCCTGTTTTTTAGGGTGTGGGGAATGGTGACGGATCTGCGGGTCGCCGACGTGCTCTCGATGCAGAACCTCCTGCATCTCCCGCTGACACCGAGCGATGTCTTCCTTCTCAACGTAATCGCTTTGCATTTGCAGCCGTCGCCGCTGATCTTCGGTGCCGCGTTCCTGGGTTTGTCGCTGGCGTCGATCTTCGCCTTGGGGCCCGGTCACGCCATCCTGTTGCCGCTCGCCCTTGCCGCGTTCTGGTGTGTCATCGCCTTGACGCGCCAGTTGCAGACCTTCCTCGCGTCATTGATGGTGAACAAACGTCGACGTGGAACCATCGTGGCGGTCTGCGTGATGGTCCCCATGCTGCTCATCCAGCTGCCGAACATCTTCATGCAGGTTCAGCTCTGGGATTCACTCGATCGTTCGGACACCGAACCCAGGCAGTTGGTGGAGGTCGAACTGTCGGACTCCGGCGCTCCCTCGCAGGGGTTGCTGGTCACGAACTTGGCATTGCCCCCGGCCTGGCTGGCGGTCGGTGCCTACCAGGCGAAACGGGATCGCTTTTGGCCGGCCGCTGCTGGCACGCTTGGGCTTTTGGCGGTCGTTGGCTGGAGCTTGAGACGCTCGTACCGGTCGGCGCTACGAGTCTACCGACGCAGCGAACGGCAGCGCGTAGCACGCCGTGGCGAACAAGCATCAAGTCCGCGTACTCGCCGACACGGTATCGCAGAGGGCTACTGGAGCTTCTTTCCCCCGATCGCCGCCACGGTCGGTCGGGCGTCCCTCCGGCAGTGGGTTCGATCGCCGCACGGCAAGCAGGCCCTCGTGACTTCGATCCTGGTGCTCCTGCTTGCCGCGTTGGCGGCACTGCGGCTTGAGGAGGTCTCCAAATCCCAACCGTACGTCGGGCTGGGGTTGGCGGCTCTCTGTTCGTTCGGGCCTATCGTGTTCGCCACCAACCTCTTTGGTTGGGATCGGGGCGGGTTTCGCGTTCTGCTTGCCACGGGTCCGCCTCGACGCCTCGTGCTGCTGGGAAAGAACATCGGCCTGGTACCTATGACCCTGGGTCCAGGCATCGCGGTCCTCGTCGCCACGCAGCTGCTGTGGCCGCAGCCCGCTACCCACTTCTTGGCGTCCGGCCTGCAAGTCTTGGTGTTCTGCCTCGTGTTGTTCATGATCGGAAACCACTTTTCGATCACCGCGCCATGGGCTGTATCCTTCATGTCACTGAAACAGCGTGGCGAGGCGGTGGCGTCAAATCTGGGCGCATTCCTCGTCGCCGCTTTTTCCGTTGGGGCCGTCATGCTCGGCATCGCGGGACTACTCGCGCTAGAGCGCCTGGTCGCCGATGCCGGGTGGCCCGCACCCCTCTACTTGATCTTCTCCGTCTTGGAGCTTGGACTTGCAGCCCTGTGGTACCGCGATGCCCTGCGTTACCAAGCGAAAGCGCTGCCGGCACAGGAGGAACGGATCCTCGAAGCAATCAACACGCCGGTGGACTGATGGTGGCGGAAGATCCTTCCGAGTTGCGGCCCGTTACGGTCGCCAAACCCTGGGGCCGGGAGTTGTGGTACAGCGGCGTGGAGGCCCGTGGCGAGAGCGGCGTCTGCACGCCGGCGGGGGTAGTGCCGCTGTCGCAGTACCTGGATGGACTTGGCCGTACGAAGCCGGTGATCCTGCTGAAGGCCCTGCAGGCGACCGCGGGCAACCTTTATCTCGAGGTCCACGAGTCCAAGTCGGAGGTCTACGTCGTGGACCGGATCGACGGGACGGGTCGCATGTTGTTCGGGCCTCGCCCCGAAGTCCTTGACCGGATGGGCGAGGCGGCATTCCGGGCGGCGATTAGAGAGGCCGCTGGCGAGGCCGAGGCCGGGGAGGCGGCTATCGAAGCCGTCCAGTCGTTCATGAACCCCGTCGAACTCCACCCCGGCGACGCGGTCACGATTCCGCTGAGGGTGCCGCATTCGCTGCTCAAGGGTGTGCACGTGATCGAGTTCCAAACGCCCGTTTTCGAACGCAAGATACTCGCGGCCAGCCAACCGGTCGTGACCCAACAGGGCTGGGATGTCGACGCGGCGGTTGCTGCGATGGACCTGTCCGTGGAGCCCATCATCTCCTCACCGGACGAAGGTGGCGTATCGGCCATCGCCCGTACCGCCGACTTCACGGTGGCCCGTCACCGGGTGCCGAATCGAAGCGCATTCGGCGTAACGCCCTGGTCGGTGGGATGGGTGGTTCGCGGAGCACTGCGCTGCCGAGAGCATCGCTTCCAGGCGAGGACGGCTTTCCTTGCACCGGTGGCCGCCGAAATGCGCGCCGAGGCCGAAGCCGAAGTCCTTGTCGCCACGGAGACATAACCCCGCGGTGGGGATTCGTGTTCAAATGAAAGCTAAAGGGGCACCCATGAGCAACGAAGAACAAGAACTGATCGTAGAACAGATCCAGATCGGGCCGATGGCGAACTTCACCTACATCGTCGGCTCGCGTTCCACGCGGGAGGTCGCCGTGGTGGATCCGGCGTGGGACATCGGCGGCTTGTTGAACCATCTGGCGAAACGCGACTACACCTTGACCGCTGCGCTGGCCACCCACTATCACCCGGACCACATCGGCGGCGGCATGGGCGGACGCAGCATAGCCGGAGTCACCGAACTCCTCGCCAAGAACCCGGTGAAGGTGTACGCGCACCGCGAAGAGGCCGGCGGCGTGAAGCGGGTGACGGGCATATCCGACTCCGACATGGTCAAGGTCGACTCCGGGGACAAGCTCTCGGTGGGTCCCATCGAGATCGAGTTCCTGCACACGCCCGGGCACACCCCGGGATCCCAGTGCTTCCGGATCAAGAACACGCTGGTTTCCGGCGACACGCTGTTCATAGACGGCTGCGGGCGGGTCGATCTGCCCGGCTCCGACACCGAGCAGATGTACCACAGCCTGCAGAAACCGAAGGCGCTGCCGGACGACACCCTGCTGCTGCCAGGCCACAACTACAGCAACGTGCCCAACGCCACGATGGGCGAAACCAAGA
>JAPOYW010000482.1 GCA_026706425.1 Gammaproteobacteria bacterium | reverse complement strand
TGTTTGGAGAGCTTGTTCATGGAGTTGTCACCCATCTCCTCGCGCATGGCATCGTGGTCGTAAGTAACTAGGCCACAGAGTCAATTGTAGAACGTGGTCACCGTGCGACCCCGAATGCAATAGGCACCTTTACCTGCGAGGACTTTGCACTTCCGACCACCGGCGAAGTCGATCAGCTTTCGGGTATGCGGCTTGTCGATGTCCGCTCTGATCTCGTCGCGGATTCTCTCGACATCCACGCCCAGATGCCGTTCCATGTACCGAACCAGAGCGTGGTCGCTTACCGACATCGTGGGTCTACTTGGCGCGTTCATTGCGGCAACTCATCGTTCGGTCGTTCTGCGGCAGGTTGCGTTGTCGACGCTGGCTGCAACCGCCGTTCAAGCCACTCGACGCGATCCCTAGTCGCTGATTCGTTCATGAGCTCGACCGGAATGGCGTTGATTCGGACATCCCCTCGCTCCAGCGCGCACCTCGCTCGAAGGGATCCGTCCGCTATGGCGTTTAGGTCGTCCAGACAGCACTGGTAGGGATTGGCGCCGAACAGGTCCCCCCACGCGAAGTCCTCGAAGAAGTCATCGTCGTGGTAGCTGAAATTGATCACTCCGGGTTTGCCAATCTGATGAGCCAGTTCCTCCAGGTAAATGGCGAAAGGCGTGACGGCAAATAGATCGTCTGTATCGAACTGTGTCCAGGCCAGGCCTTCTCGACGCACGACTTCGCCACGAATGTCCGCCTCGGCAATCGACTGCTCCTCTGCGGCAATGCCATGTTGGATGTCGTCGTTGTAGGCGGTGAAGTAGAGCGTGTCGTCCTCGGCAGCGAATGCGCCCAGTCGATCCTTCGCCTCCTTCACCTGCGCGAGCTTTTCCCGTCGTCGTGCAAGACATCCTTCGGCGAGCAACGTGAACAGCATCGGCCCCAGTGTGATGATGTGCTTGACGCCTACGCCGTAGCGCCGGGTCAGTAGATCGTACGCAAGACGGGTGCCGGCGCTGACTTTCGCGCTGACTGTATGGCCGCGTCGCGTCGGTGGTGTCGCCACCGGCGGTCCGTCGCCCGCAAGCGCGTCCCGATCGCAATCCAGGGCATGTGTCAGTCGTTCAAGCGTCGTTGCTCGGACTCGAGTGGTTGCTGCTGCTTCGAGCCGCGCTATCTGCCGTTGCGAAACTCGGGACTTTTCCGCGAGGTATCGGCGCGACCACCCTTTGGCACCGCGCAGATCCGCCAACGACCTGCCGTCGATCTTCATCTCGGCCTCGTTCGCAGCATCCATACCCTCCGGGAGGGGTGCTCGCCCGAGCAGGACCTCAACGTCAACGTCCAACGCCTTGGCTAGCCTCTCTAACGTGGTCGTCCTGAGCGATATTGGGCTCGCCGCCGTCTCGATGCGCGCGATCTGTCGCGCGGATACGTTGGCTTTGTCGGCAAGCTGTTGGCGCGAGAGATTCCGATGGCTTCGGATGGTCCTGTACGTCGATACGGTCATGGCGAATAGTTCACTATATGACTTTAGTGGCGCACACAATATCAAATTTAGCATGTCATAGATGACATATAGCAATAAATGACACAACAAATATTGTGACTTTATTGGACATTCAGCGTGCTAGGTGGCTGAGCGTTGGGGTCGGGCCAGACGGCGAGCGCAGCGAGATGTTGGCGGGCGCTTCGCGTGAGCACGATGCGGTGCACGATGCGCGTGTCGTCGTACTCCCCGACGCGGATGGCTAGTGCATCACCGGGCGCTTGTTCCAGATCACGAGGTCGTTCAACTGCCCTTCAACCCCCATTCAACTCCCAGCTGGCTGACGCCGAAGGCCGGACAGTCTGCTAGAATCACCGCTCAAGTTCCCGGACTTGGGCTGTTAAGTTTTCTTTTCGATTGTCTACCGCGCTGCCGTCTGGCGCGTTGCTTTCTCGTCCGGGCTGAAGCTGCGGCAGTGTCGCGGCTTTTTCACGATTTGGGGCGTGTCGTTCGCCTTGGGACCCCTCGCATAGGAATGGCATGACCGCGCTGTTGATGCTCGAGGACGGCAGCCTGTTCCGGGGCACCGCCATCGGTGCGTCGGGTACGGCCGTCGGCGAGGTGGTGTTCAACACCGCGATGACCGGCTACCAGGAGATCCTGACGGATCCGTCGTACGCGCAGCAGATCGTCACGCTCACCTATCCTCACATCGGCAACACCGGCGTCAACGTCGAGGACACGGAGTCGGCGCAGGTCTGGGCGGCGGGTCTGGTGATCCGGGACTGCCCGACTGCACACTCGAATTGGCGGGCCGAGGTGCCGCTACCGCAGTACCTACGCGACTCGGGTGTCGTGGCCATCGCAGACTTGGACACGAGACGACTGACACGGCTGATCCGGGAGAAGGGCGCGATGGCGGGGTGCATCGCGACCGGGGACATCGACCCGGAAGCGGCTTTGGCCCAGGCCAGGGCGTTCCCCGGTCTGGCGGGCATGGATTTGGCGAAGGTCGTTAGCCGGTCGGAAGTCGGTGCGTGGGATGGCGGCGGGTGGACGTTGGGGAGCGGCTACGGCGCGGCGAACGGCCAGCAAGTCCGACATGTCATTGCCTACGACTTCGGCGTCAAGCGCAACATCCTGAGGATGCTCGTGGACCGGGGCTGCAAGGTGACGGTCGTCCCCGCGCAGACCCCCGCCGAGGAAGCACTCGACCTATTGCCGGACGGGGTCTTTCTGTCCAATGGACCCGGTGACCCCGAGCCATGCGACTACGCCATCGCGGCAATCCGCGAGGTACTCGGGGAAGGTTTGCCGGTGTTCGGCATCTGTCTCGGCCACCAGCTACTCGCGCTGGCCTGCGGCGGGCGGACGGTGAAGATGCCGTTCGGCCACCATGGCGCCAATCATCCGGTCAAGGACGTCACCACCGGCGCGGTGGTCATCACGAGCCAGAACCACGGTTTTGCCGTGGACGGCGATTCCCTCCCGAACAACGTCGAGGTCACACACCGGTCTCTTTTCGACGGGACCGTTCAAGGTGTCCGCTGTACCGACCTGCCCGCGTTCGGGTTCCAGGGCCACCCCGAGGCCAGTCCGGGCCCACACGATTGCGGCTACCTGTTCGACCGCTTCGTCGCGATGATGGGTCAAGCGGACGACGCCTGATGGAGGGCACGGGGAAGCGAACGGACATCGAGTCCGTACTCATTTTGGGTGCCGGTCCGATCGTCATCGGCCAGGCCTGCGAGTTCGACTACTCCGGCGCCCAGGCCTGCAAGGCGTTGAAGGACGAGGGCTACCGGGTCGTGCTGGTGAACTCCAACCCGGCAACGATCATGACCGACCCGGCCATGGCCGACGCGACGTATATCGAGCCGGTCGAGTGGCGCACCGTCGCGAAGATCATCGAGGCCGAACGCCCGGATGCCCTGCTCCCGACGATGGGCGGCCAGACCGCCCTCAACTGTGCGTTGGATCTGGTCCGCGAAGGCGTAACGTCGGCCTGCGGCGTCGAACTGATCGGCGCCAGCCAGGACGCCATCGACAAGGCCGAGGACCGGGAGCGGTTCATCCGGGCCATGGATCGCATCGGGCTCGCCACGCCGCGCTCGGCCATCGCGCACAGCCTCGAGGAAGCGCTGCAGGTGCAAAGCCGGATCGGGTTCCCGTGCATCATCCGACCGTCGTTCACCCTCGGCGGCAGCGGCGGCGGCGTCGCCTACAACCGGGACGAATTCATCGAGATCTGCCGGCGCGGACTCGACCTCTCGCCCACCAGCGAACTCTTGATCGACGAATCCCTGCTCGGCTGGAAGGAATTCGAGATGGAGGTGATCCGCGACAAGCGGGACAACTGCATCATCGTCTGCTCCATCGAGAACCTCGATCCCATGGGCATCCACACCGGCGACTCCATCACCGTGGCGCCGGCGCAGACGCTCACCGACAAGGAGTACCAACTGCTCCGCAACGCCTCCATCGCCGTGCTTCGGGAAATCGGCGTGGAGACCGGGGGATCCAACGTCCAGTTCGCCATCGATCCGGAGACTGGCCGGATGGTCGTCATCGAGATGAACCCCCGGGTGTCGCGCTCGTCGGCGCTGGCATCCAAGGCGACCGGCTTCCCGATCGCCAAGGTGGCGGCGAAACTCGCCGTCGGCTACACCTTGGACGAACTCGACAACGACATCACGGGCGTGACGCCGGCGTCCTTCGAACCGGCCATCGACTACGTGGTGACCAAGGTGCCCCGCTTCACGTTCGAGAAGTTCGAACAGGCGGACGACCGCCTGACCACCCAGATGAAATCGGTGGGCGAGGCGATGGCCATCGGCCGGACGTTCAAGGAGTCGCTGCAGAAGGCCTTGAGAAGCCTGGAGACGGGAATTGCCGGGCTCGATCCGCGCCTTGCGCGGGATGCACGGAACGGCGACGTGGAACTCACCCACGAACTGAGCCGGGCCGGGGCGGACCGGATCCTCTACGTGGCGGATGCCCTGCGCTCCGGCTACGACATCGAAGCGATCTACGCGACCACGGGCATCGACCCGTGGTTCCTGTCGCAGATCGACGAACTGGTGCGGACCGAAACAACGCTGCCGGGGCGCGAAGTCACGGACCTGGATGCGGCGGACTGGCGCCGCCTGAAACGCGACGGTTTCTCCGACGCCCGTCTTGCCACGCTACTCGAGTGTGAGGAGCACGAGGTGCGGCAAGCCCGACTCGCGCACGGCGTGAAGCCGGTGTTCAAGCGCGTTGACACCTGCGCAGCGGAGTTCCAGGCCGCCACGGCGTACATGTATTCGACCTACGAGGAGGAGTGCGAGGCCGCGCCGTCGGACCGGCCGAAGATCATGGTGCTGGGCGGCGGTCCGAACCGCATCGGCCAGGGCATCGAGTTCGACTACTGCTGCGTTCACGCCGCGCTCGCCATGCGCGAGGACGGCTACGAGACCATCATGGTCAACTGCAACCCGGAGACGGTCTCCACCGACTACGACACTTCCGACCGGCTCTACTTCGAGCCGGTGACGCTGGAAGACGTGCTCGCCATCGTGGAAGTGGAGCAACCGGAAGGACTCATCGTGCAATTCGGCGGCCAGACGCCCCTCAAACTGGTCGATCGCCTGCACGCGGCGGGCGTTCCGATCATCGGCACCAGCCCGGACGCCATCGACCGGGCTGAGGACCGCGAGCGCTTCCAGGCTGTGATCGACAAGGTGGGATTGCGGCAGCCGTCGAACCGCACGGCCGTCAACGTCGACGACGCCGTCGCGGCGGCGGGGGAAATCGGCTATCCGATCGTGGTGAGGCCGTCCTACGTGCTCGGCGGTCGCGCCATGGAGATCGTCTACAACGCAGAGGAACTCAGGCGCTACTTCGCCCATGCCGTGGACGTGTCGTTCGACTCGCCGGTGCTGCTCGACCGGTTCCTGGAGCAGGCCGTGGAGGTGGATGTCGACGCGGTCTCGGACGGGGACGAGGTGGTGATCGGCGCCATCATGCAGCATATCGAGCAGGCCGGCGTCCATTCCGGCGATTCCGCGTGTGCGCTGCCGCCGTTTTCCCTTTCGCCGACGCTCCAGGACGAAATCCGCCGCCAGGTGAGGGCGATGGCGGTGGAACTCGGCGTCGTCGGGCTCATGAACGTGCAGCTCGCGATCCAGGACAACGACGTCTACGTGCTGGAGGTGAACCCGCGCGCATCCCGCACTGTGCCGTTCGTTTCGAAGTGCATCGGCGTGTCCTTAGCCAAGGTGGCGGCACGCTGCATGGCCGGGACCACGCTCGCCGAGCAGGGGTTCACGGCGGAGATCGTTCCCGACTACATCAGCGTCAAGGAGTCGGTGTTTCCGTTTCCCAAGTTCCCGGGCGTGGATCCCATCCTGGGTCCCGAGATGAAGTCCACGGGCGAGGTGATGGGCGTCGGCGACACCTTTGCGGAGGCGTTCGCGAAAGCATCGCTCGGTGCGGGTGACGTCCTGCCGAAAGGCGGCACGGCGTTCGTCAGCGTCAAGCCGTCGGATCGGCCCTTTGTCGGGGAGGTGGGCCGCGCACTTCGGGACCTCGGCTTCCGCATCATGGCGACACGGGGGACCGCCCGCTGCCTGGAAGAGGCCGGCGTCGCTTGCGAAATCGTCAACAAGGTCCGAGAGGGGCGCCCGGACATCACCGACCGGTTGCGCAACGACGACATCGATCTCATCGTCAACAGCACCGAGGGTCGCCAAGCGATTGCCGATTCGGCTGCGATCCGGCGCCTCGCCCTACAGCACAAGGTCTGCTACACGACGACGCTGTCCGGCGGCAAGGCCTTCTGTACCGCCATTCGCGAGGGCCAGTCGGACAAGGTCCGCCGACTGCAGAGCCTGCATTCGGCCCTGCACGCGACGACCGAAACCAGCTCCGCGGCCTAAATGTCCGGCAACGCAGTCGGTACGCCGCCTGCCGAAGTACACATCGACACGGAGATCGTCCGGTCGCTTCTGCGTGCACAGTTTCCGCAATACGCAACGCGCCAGCTTCAACCCATGGGCAGCGGCTGGGACAACGCCATGATGCGGTTGGGTACCGATTTGCTGGTACGTCTTCCGCGCCGGGCAATCGCTGCAGTGCTGATCGAAGAGGAGCAGCGCTGGCTGCCTGAACTGTCCCCGCAGCTTCCGATCAACGTGCCCGTGCCGATTCACGTTGGCCGGCCGTCCAAGGAATACCCTTGGCCTTGGAGCATCGTCCGTTGGCTGCCGGGCGAGGGTGCCGATCGGTCGCCGCCAGATGCGGATGAAGGCTGCCGGTTGGCTTCATTCCTGTCTTGCCTGCATCAAGCGGCGCCGACAGGCGCACGGGTCAATCCAGTCCGGGGGGTTCCATTGGCAACCCGCGCGGATCAGGTTGGCGAACGCATGGATCGAGTTGCCCAGACGACGGATGTCATCACCCCGGCGGTTCGCGCGGCTTGGCACGACGCCTTGGCGGCAGCGGCCAACACCGAGCGGCTGTGGCTGCATGGCGACCTGCATCCATTGAACATCCTTGTCTCGCGCGGACGGATCACCGGCGTCATCGACTGGGGCGACCTGACCGCCGGCGACGTGGCCACGGACCTGGCAGCATTCTGGATGCTGTTCGACTCGCCGATACGGGAACGGGCGCTCACAGCCTACGGACCTGTCGACGACCACCTGCGAGCGCGGGCGATGGGTTGGGCGATCCTGTTCGGCGTCATGCTGCTCGACACGGGCTTGGTGGATCATCCGCGCCATGCCGCCGTCGGAGCCGCAATCCTTCGTCGGCTCACCCAGAATTACGGCCCGTAGCGGCGACCCTAACGCGCCCGAAGGGCGCGCGGTCGCCCGCGCCGAGTGCCTCGGTTGCCTCGGCGACGGGACGGGACAAGCCCGTCCCCTACAATTCGACGCGACCAAGCGCCGAGGGGAAGTGCGCTCCGTCCCAAAGTGTGCTACACCACGTTTGGCCGGCCAGTTGGATGTCGTTTGCGTCGTCCGTTAGAAGGCGTATCTCGCGTGCCCTGGTCTCCCAAGAGTTAGCGGAAGTCTGCCCATGCCGACGCCCATGACTGTCGAAGGTGCCGAGAAGCTGCGCGAAGAGCTTGCGCACTTGAAGAAGGTCGTGCGGCCACGGATCGTCAAGGCCATCGGCGAAGCGCGGGAACACGGTGATCTGCGCGAGAACGCGGAGTATCACGCCGCAAAGGACCAGCAGGGGCTTGCCGAGGCGCGCATCCGACTCATTGAGGCACGGCTCGGTGATGCCCAGATCATCGACATCGCCAAGATCCCGGCGACCGGGAACGTCGTATTCGGCGCAACGGTTACGCTGGTCGACTTGGAGGCGGACGGAGAGGTCCGCTACAAGATCGTCGGCGAGGACGAGGCGGATCTAAAAGAAAACAAGATCTCGATCATGTCGCCTTTGGCCCGAGCCATGATTGGCAAGG
Source organism: Gammaproteobacteria bacterium (assembly GCA_026706425.1). Classification (GTDB taxonomy): domain Bacteria; phylum Pseudomonadota; class Gammaproteobacteria; order Pseudomonadales; family Azotimanducaceae; genus VXYL01. The sequence continues at coordinate 28 of JAPOYW010000482.1, read as the reverse complement.
CCGAAGGCGACACGCTTGCTGTAGAAAC
>JAPOYW010000704.1 GCA_026706425.1 Gammaproteobacteria bacterium | reverse complement strand
CTGGATGAGCGACTACTCGATCTTTATCGGGACGGTGGGCAACAGGCTGCAAGTCAGCCGCGACCGGGGCCGGTCGTGGCGCGCAACAGCCGTCGGCGGGCTGGAAGGCAATGTTCGCACCCTCGGCGTGTATCCCGACGACCCGCACCGACTGCTGGCCGGTTCCGACGCAACGGGAATCTACCGCAGCGACGACAACGGCGCGACGTGGGACAAGCTCGACTCGCCCATGGAACGCATGGAGATCTGGTCCATCGACGTGGACCCGGAGGACTCCGACCGGATCTACGTCGGCACGCGGCCTGACGGGTTCCGTTCGGTGGACGGCGGCGAGACCTGGGAGGCGTTGCCCATGGGTGTCGACCGCGACGCCATGCTCTATCCGCCGAGAACCACGAAAATCCTGGTCGATCCGAACGACAGCCGGACGATCTGGGCCGGGACGGAGGTCAACGGCGTGTACCGCAGCGGCGACGGCGGCGAAACCTGGCGGCGCCTGCCGGATATCGGGCCAAGCCCCTGGCACCAGGACAACCACTGCCTCGCGATCCGGAACGGGGATCGGCGGGCGATATACGTCACAGGTCCCGAAGGCGGAGTTCTTTGGACTGGCGCCATTGGACCATGAGGCCGCTCGAAATGTGTCGGGAAGACGTTGTCCGTTTGTCAGAAGCGATTGCATAAAGCCGAACCATGGGGCGTGCTCGGTTCGACAGTTGACCCAACCGGATCCCGTCATTTGCTGTCCGAATCGCATGTACGAGGGCAACTTCAGGATCTTGGCGGAGATCTCTGCTGCGACCTTCGGAACAGAAACCGAACTCGACCGTCCATCGGACGTTGCCGAGCGTGTTTCTGCAGGCGCAATGACAGGCAACGAGGTGGCCGTCTTTGGTCGCTACTGGGGCCAAGAGCTACCTTTGCCACGTCCTCGCGGCACGAGCCCGGCAGAGAGCCGCAAGTACTACGTGGACTGGATTCTCGCGAAGCTGGACCGCGATGGCTACCTTGTCGAGCTGACAGCTGTAGAAGTCCAAACTGTCGACACGACGGGCAACTACACCGACCAGGTTCAGTCGTTCTTTAGACGCGAACGGTACCGCGACCGCCAAGGACGGACTCCGGGCTACAGCGATGCGGGGATCAACTGGGAGAACGTGAACAAACGAATCTTGCCGCAATTGATCTACAAGGGGCGTGTGCTCCGCAGGGAGGCTAGGTGCACGAAAGGTCTGTATTTCGTGTGCCCCAAGCAGGTCTATGATCGGATTCGAGACCGACTTGGTGGCAACCTACACGAATATCATCCGAGCACGGGGACGATCACGTTCCGCAGCTACGAGTTGGGCCCGATCGCCCCTTCTGGCTACCACCGAAGCATGGTTCTGGCCGGACAGTTCACGACCACCGTCGACCAAGTCGCAATCGCCTTCACGTCGCCCATGAACCTACCGGATCCGAACGTCTACGGTGCTGCTGTTGATGCCGCGCTCAACCGGCAGCAGCCCTAGGGAGCCAGGGCCGTTCTAAACGTCCCGCGAACAGGATTCCAGCCGGGCCGTGCGCTCGGATTCGTTCGAAGTGGCCGCGACTAATGCGTGGCCGACGTGTTTTGCCAGAAGAGGAGGCACTGCGTTCCCGACTTGCACGTACTGCTCCGTGCGTGGTCCCGCGAACCAGAACGCATCGGGAAACGACTGCAGCCGGGCCGCTTCGCGTACCGACAGAGCGCGGTCCTGCTCGGGATGGATGAAGGCACCCCAATGCACGTCGCACTTCGTCAGGATAGTTGAGGAAAGCCCATCCTTGCGGAGCCGACCGTACCGCTTCGTGTGGTCACACCGCCGTGCCCGTTTCATACCTGCGGGAAGCAGTTCAAAGGGGACGTCGCGCCAGCTACCGCCCTCTGGTATGTACTTCATACGCTGCAGGTTGATCGGCGCGAGGCGAGGCGCCTCATGGTTGGCCACGATCGTGGCGTTGCCGCGAAGGTAGCTTTGATAGTCGGACGACGGTGACACGTCGTAGTAGGTCGGCTGATCCGGAACCTCGCCGTTGCCGAGCCGAGGAAGATCCTCGATTGCATCCCACACCGTGACGAAGGGAACCAGTCCGGATCCATGAGTTCGTTTAGGCCATTGGACGGGCAAGCCCAGCCGATTACCAATGAAGAAGACGCGGCGACGTTCCTGAGGTACTCCATATTCCTCAGCGCGGAGAGTGTTCATTTCGACGGTATAGCCGAGTTCCCCTAGGCCGGAGACGATATGGTCAACGGCTTGGCCGTCTCCGGCCGACGTGATGCCGGTGACGTTCTCCATAACGACCCACTTCGGCATGAGCCCATCGACGATGCGTAGGTATTCGCGAAACAGCCCGCTACGTTCGTCGTGCATTCCCCGCTGGTGGTTGTAGACGCTAAACGCTTGGCACGGCGGGCCGCCAATGAGACAGTCCAAGTCCCCCTTGTTCAATGCGGCAGCCCGCAGAAGATCTAGTGCGGACAGATTCTGGACGGGTCCCGCTAGCGCCTTCGACCCTGGGTGGTTCTTCGCAAAGGTCTCGATTGCGAAGGGTTCGATGTCGTTGCCCGCGAGAATGACAAAGCCTGCTTGTCGGAAACCCTCTGAGAGGCCACCGGCCCCGCAGAACAGGTCAATGGCAGTCCAACGCTGCTCGACGGCAAGTCCGCTCCCGCGCCCCGGGAGATGCGAGGAGGCGGTGGCCACCTCATTGTCCGTCAGTGAACCGGCAGACGCATTGCAGGCCGACCCAAGCACGGAGGGCTCGGTCGTTAGGTTGTGTTCCTCTACCGGCAGGCTGACTGATATCGGGGTTGCGGCCATCGTAACTTCCGTGTGTAAGGCCATGCGGTGCTCAACCACACCGCGATCAACAGAATGATGTAGATTGCACAGCGTGTCAACGCATCGACCCTTGTCGGCGAACGAAGTCCCGCAGAGTGATTGGGACCATGACCTCGGCGGTTCTTGACGGGCGCCCGGTCGTTGGGTAGCGCGCACCAAACCGCGCCGCGAGTTCGGCCACGTGCGCGCCCTCGCCGTGACGCCGAGTTGAGCAAGATGACCTCCCGGAGAATCGATCCCATGCCCTGTACCCGAAGCGTCCAACGTCGTCTCTTGATTCTTGCCGTCTGCGCGCTGGCGCTGCCGTCGCTGGCCGGCGTGTCGTCGGAACGTCTTGCCCGGCTCGACGCCTTCCTCGATGCCTACGTGGACGAAGGCAAGATACCCGGTGCCGTTCTCCAGGTCACCCACGACGGCCGTACCGTCTACCACCGCGCGACGGGATTTCGGGACCGCGATGCCGGCGCTGCCATGCAGACAGACACCATCTTCCGCATTGCGTCGATGTCCAAGGCCCTCGTCAGCGCAGCCGTCCTGATGCTGCAGGAGCGCGGCGCGCTGCTCATCACCCAACCGGCCGGCGACTTGCTGCCCGAGTATGCCGCCACCCGCGTTGCGGTCGCAGGGGACGAGGGCGGCTACGAGATCGTAGACGCCGCGCGCCCCATCACGATTCGGGATCTCCTGACCCATACCGCCGGGATCGGCTACGGGTATGGTCCAGCCGCGGAGCAGTGGCAGACCGCCGGCCTCCAGCATTGGTACTTCGGGCATCGCGACGAACCCATCCGCGAGACGGTTCGACGCATTGGGGGAATGCCCATGGACGCCCAACCGGGCGAACGATGGGTATACGGGTACAACACCGACATTCTCGGGGCGCTCGTCGAAGTGGCGAGCGGCACGACGCTCGATGAGTTCCTCGCGACCGAGATGTTCGCGCCGCTCGGCATGACGGACACATCGTTCTACCTGCCGCCGGCCAAGCGCGACCGTCTGGCGGTCGTGTATTCGCGTACCCGGGCCGGCGAACTGGCGCTGCCCGAGGCCGACACGCCCTTCCACGGTCAGGGCCACTACGTGGCGGGCCCGCGGCGGAGCTTCTCGGGGGGTGCCGGTCTGCTCTCCACCACGGTCGACTACACCCGGTTCCTGGAAGCCATCCGGCGTGGCGGGGGACCGATCCTGTCGCGCAAGTCCGTCGAACTGATGACCACGGACAACCTGGGCGACCTCGCTGCAGCGTTTCCGGGCGGCGGATTCGGCCTCGGCTTCGGGACCGTGTCGGACCCTGGCCTGCGCAGCCAACTCGGATCGCCCGGCGAGTTCAACTGGGGCGGTGCCTACCACACGTCGTATTGGGTGGACCCGGCCGAGAAGCTGACCGTCGTCTACATGACCCAGATCCTCCCCGCCTGGGGCTTGGACGACTTCGGCAAGGTCAGGGCGCTGGTCTACCAGGCGATCGACTAGCTCGGCACCGTTCAGTCGCCTACGTGGTTGACAACAGTCCCGTCATGAATGGGTGGCGAAACCGCACACGCATAGTGGCCACGATGTCACGCTACAGGCCGGGCGGCATACGTGGCTTGGCGACGCTTGGTTTCGCCGTTCTGCCTGTCCTCGGCCTACCGTGTACGGCCATCGCGGTCCCCTTTGAGGAATTGGAATTCAAGCATGGGATCGCGTTCTTCCACGACCTGAAGTATCCGGCTGACTTCACCCACTTCGACTACCTGAATCCCGACGCTCCCAAGGGCGGCAAGCTGGTCCTTGCACATCCCTTCTCGTTCGACACGCTGGCACCGATGGCACAGGGCGAGACCGGCGCGCCATCCGGGTACCTGTACCGCGGCGACACGCTCATCGTGCGGGGTGGGGACGAGATCACGGCGTTCTACGGCCGTCTCGCGGACGGCATCGCGGTTGCCGACGAGCGGATGATCGTATTCAGAATCCATCCAGAGGCAAAGTGGGACGACGGCGTGCCGATCACCGCCGACGATGTCGTGTTCACCTTCGAAATGCGGAAGAACGAGTTGGGGGCAGGGTACTTCTTCCGCTTCATCGAGTCGGTCGAAGCGCTGGACGAACGCCACGTGGCGTTTCGCATCGACGCCCCCCTGACGCACGATCACGTCACGTTGATCCAGTACATCGCCATCCTGCCGCAGCACTATTGGCGCGACCGGGATCCGTCGGCCCATACCCTCGAACCACCCGTCTCCAGCGGGCCCTACCGCATCAGGGAGGTGAGGGCGGGCCGTTATATCGAGTACGAACGCAATCTGCGCTATTGGGGCAGGGACCTTCCCATCAACGCCGGCCGGTACAACTTCGACACGGTGCGCTACGAGGTGTACCGCGACAGCACAGTCGCAAGGGAAGCCTTCCGCAAAGGGCTCATCGACATGCTGGACGAGGACGACATTCGGTATTGGGTGACCGGCTACGCGGGCGCCGATCTCGATAGCGGACGGATCAGGAAGACCCGTCGGGAATACGGCATTTCGGTGGGCATCGGGATAGCCATCGTCCTGAACAGCCAGGTGCCCAGGTTGGCCGACCGGCGCGTGCGCAAGTCACTCGCACTGGCATTGAACTACGAGTGGATCAACGAGAAGCTGTACCACGGCCAGCGCACAAGGGCACTGAGCTATTGGCCGGGGACCATCTTGTCGGCCACCGGCTTGCCCAGCGAAGACGAGATCTCGCTGCTGTCGCGGTTTCGGGACGCACTGCCTTCGGCACTCTTCGAGCGACCCTTCGGCTACCCGAAGACCACAAACCCGACCACGTCCAAGGGGAACCTGCTCGAAGCGCGGGACCTGCTCGCCGCATCCGGTTGGCGGATCGACGACGGTGCGCTGCGCGATGCCAGCGGGGCACCGTTCACGCTCGAGTTGCTGACCCTGGATCCCGACCACACGCGAATCCTGCTGCCCTGGTCCGCAGCGCTTCGGCAACTCGGCATCGAGGCGAGGATCCGTGTCGTGGATGTCGGCCAATACACCAATCGCACCCGCCACCACGAGTACGAAGTGCTCGTCCAGGGCTACGGCATTCTGATGCCGCCGACGCTGGAGTTGCGCTCCCACTTCCACTCGACCTCGACGGGGCGGGAAGGGTCTCGCAACGTGGTCGGCGTTAGCGACGCCGTGGTCGACTTTCTCGTCGAGAAGGCCGAAGCGGCCGAGACCCTCGATCAAGTGATTGCGGCGTGTCGCGCCCTTGACCGGGTATTGCTATGGGACCACTACCTGATCCCGCTCTATGCGATCGATCAGCGTCGTACGTTGCACTGGGACAAGTTCGGACGCCCGCCCGAACCGCTCTATCGACCGGCCTACCCCGACGGCTGGTGGTACGACGAATCCAAGGCCGCGCGTCTCGACAGGGAACGTTGACGCCGGCGGCATGGAACGAGTCAGTCGTCCGTCCGGATGACAACCGTCCCCGCGTCGCCGTCCACCTCGAGGATCTGACCGCTATCGACCCGCTGGGTGACGTTGCCGGTGCCGACCACCGCGGGAATGCCGTATTCCCTGGCCACGATGGAACCATGGCCGAGGATGCCCCCGATGTCCGTCACGAGTCCGACCGCGTGGGCGAAGAGCTGGGTCCAGGCGGGGGATGTCATCGGGCAGACCAGGATGGATCCGGGCTGCATGCGGTCGAACTCCTGGGCATTCATGATCCGGCTTGCCGGCGCGGCGATCATGCCCGGACTCACCGGGATGCCGCGCAAGGTGTCGCTCGAGTCGTCGTTCTTGAACTGGGTCTCCTTGAACTTCAGGCCCGGGTTCTCCCTGGCTTCCTCGGGAATCGTGCCGGGTGGGTGCAGGCGTTTGCGCGCCTCCCTGAGTTCCCGGCGCGCTGCGGTCAGGGCGAGATATCCAGGCATGGCCTTGCCGACCCCTCGCGCGAGAAGGGCGGGCTTGATCTCGTCGCTGGTGAGGAAGTAGAGGTCGCTCGGCTCGCCGAGGGTGCCGACGTCCACCAGCCGTTGCCCCAACTCGGCCGCCATGCGGCGCAGCACGGGCCAGGCGGTGCCGAGCACGAAGCAGGACTCCTCGCGCATGGGGTAGTACTGGTAGGCGAACCACATCCGATAGCGGAACTGCCAGTACTCGAACGGTTCCAGCAGTTCGCGGATCTCCGCGAGGGCGTCTTCCCGTTTGCGCGTCGCCTCCGACTCGTGCTGAGCCGGGTCGTAGTCGGCCCGTTGCACCATGTTCTTGAGGGTCACGAACATGGCGGACGGGTCTTCCTGCTGGGTCGGCTCGCAGAAGTCGAGGCTGTAGCCCTGGTGGCCGTACGTCGCGAGGTAGGTTTCGATGGCTTCCAACAGCTCCCCGGTGTCGTTGCGTTCCCGGAGAACGGTCATCAGCCGCCGGGCGGGCGTGGCGACCACCACCTCGAAGAGCGCAGGTGCCGCCTTGATCCGGGTGGCGATCGCGAACATGTCCTCGTTGGCCTGCATGATCCGGGACTTGAAGCCGGACAGGAACTGGCCGCTGGTGAAATGGTCATCCGGCCGTGCCTCTCTCAACAAGGCCTGGAGCTGATCGTCCACCGATTTCGCCGCGCCGAAGGTGTGTCCGCCGTTGCTGGTCCAGTAGTGGCCTTCCGCATTGGCGAGTTCGGCGATGCCTGCCAGCAGGGCTTGATCGTCGGTGGCGGCGATATCGGCGGTCTCCCACTTCCTGGCGGCGCCTTGAAGCTCGGGCCACGCGCGATCCCAGAAGTCCCGGTGCTGATTGTCGTTGGTGGCGGTCTTGTTGAACGCGATGTAGGTGGGATTGTCGCTTTCCGGCATGGTGATCGCGTGGGGTAGATTGTCACTGCCGAGTTCGGTCGCCATGGCGTTGAACTCGGCGCGCTCGTCATCGGACAGCGTCGCCAGGAACAGGTTTAGATCGTAGGCTTCCTGGGCCTTGACCTCCGGTTTTCTGGCCTCCTCGTCCCGCCGCCGCCTCAGGTTGGCTCGGAACTCCTCGTCAGTTTTCTCCGTACCGGAGCCGAAGATTTGAAAGGCGAAGCCGTGAAGGGTGGTGTACATGGACCTGCCGGTGCTCTTACTGGCCAGCCCGCCGTGAATGTAGAG
>JAPOYW010000293.1 GCA_026706425.1 Gammaproteobacteria bacterium | reverse complement strand
CGACAATCTCCGGGCGGGCGAGCTCGAGGATGCGCGAACCGAGTCCGTTGGTGGCCACGAAGGCCCGGTAGGCGGCCGTCGACAACAGGAAGCCTGTTGGCACGTCGAACCCCGCCCGGGTCATCTGGGCGAGGGAACGGCCTTTGCCGCCGACGGTCTCCAGGGCGTCGTTGGTGGTGTCGATCTGAGCGATGACGGCAGAGTTGTCTGACATTGAAGAAGTCCTTGTTTAGCGTTCTTTCGACCTGACGGACGTCCTCTGTGATCGACTTCACCCGACGGCATTCGAACGAGGCATCCTATCAAACCCGGACTGCGGTCCAACCGGCCCGAGTTTCTGTTTCTGGGCCTGCGAATGCGGCGCGCCAGACCGGGTGCGTGCTAGAGTTGGCCGGCACCAGGGTACGGCGGTGTCGTGCCGCCGCAGGAGGTAGGTCGCGTGTCCAACGTCATCGTCTTCATGTCCGACGAGCACAATCCGCGCTACTCGTCGCCCTACGGCCACCCCTTCGTGGATACCCCGAACATGCAGTGGCTGGCCGACAACGGCACGGTCTTCGAGCATGCCTACTGCCCGTCGCCGCTGTGCGTGCCGAGCCGCTCGGCGTTCCTGACCGGCAAGCGTGTCCATGCGGTCGGGGCCTACGGCAACAACCGGCTGGGCATCCCGCCGGAAACCCACGGCCTCGGGGCGGTGCTCGGCGATCAAGGCGTGCACACCGTGTTCATCGGCAAGGTCCATGCCTATCGGCCAGTGGCGGAACTGGGTTTCTCGGAGACGATCGAAGCGCACGACCTGGGCTGGGGTTTCGACAAGGGGCAGCAGCGGCGACCGCTAGCGGTGCGCGAAGGCGCGGCGGCACGTTTCGAACGCTACGGTCCCCACGATCCGCCGTGGAAGGAGGATGTGGTGTACATGGACGCTGCTGTCGACTGGCTGCTGACCCGCGCACCCCTTGTCGACGGACCCTGGGTCCTCTACGTCAACCTCGTGAAGCCCCACTTTCCCCACTACTGCACCGACGAACTGTGGGACAGGTACCGCGATCACGGGGATCTGCCGGATCACGGCATCGAGGCCGAGACCGGGCAGCATCCCTACGCGGGCGACCTGCGCAAACACTTCGAACTTGACGGCATCCAGGAACACGATGTCCGCGGGCTGCGCCGGGGCTACTACGCCTGCGTGACCTTCATCGACGAGCAACTCGGCCGGTTGTTGTCGGCGCTGGTGGAAGCGGATCTGGCGAGCACCACGAACCTGGTATACACCTCGGATCACGGCGAGATGCTAGGCAAGTTCGGGCTGTGGTGGAAATGCAACCTATTGGAGGACGCGGCGCGGATTCCATGCATCGCGGCAGGTCCGGACTTCAAGTCCGGCACGCGGGTAGCGACCCCGGTCGATCTTCACGACCTGCAGGCCAGCGTGTTCTCGCTGACGGGTTCCGACCACCCCGAGACCTGGCATGGCGTTCCCTTGGAACGGCTGCCGACGCAAGACCCGGATCGAGTCGTCTTCTCCGAGTACCACGGCCACGGCACCCGGGCCGGTTCGTTCATGGTCCGCCGCGGCGACTGGAAGCTGATCCACAACGTCGAGGCCGAGGATCAGCTATTCGATCTCGGCAACGACCCGGAGGAGCTCGACAACCGCTTTGCGGCGGATCCGGGGAAGGCCGAGGAACTCTTTTCGACGCTGGCGGGCATCTGCGACCCGGAAGCCGAAAACCGTGGCGCGGAGGCGTCCTTCGAGCGACAGGCAGCCCTGGATCGGCAGGCGGCCGCCGCCGACTAGATTGCTTGAGCGCCCGTGATGCTTACACTCAGGCTGCAAATGGACGAATGCCCGAATCCGCTCCTTGACGGCTCGCGTACCCGCGAGACGCGCTAGGCTATTCCATCCAGGGGTAATGATAGGCGAAGGCGTCGTCCTTCGTTGCGTGGTCGCGCTGGCCGCGTCCCGTGATGGGTAGCTTGCTGCCGTCCAACCGGGGGTCGACGTAGTTCGCGAACCAGTCGTCGAGTTCCCGGCGCATCGACCGGATGCGTTCGGCGTGTCCGGGCCGGCTGAACAGATTCACCCGCTCCTCTGGGTCTTCGGCGACGTTGTAGAGTTCGTGCGGTCCGGCGGGGTAGCGCCAGACGAGTTTCCACTCCCGGGATCGGATCATCCGCACGGGTCCGTACTCGTCGAACACGTAGATGCTCTGGCGTTCGTTGATCGACCGGCCGGCAAGGAGTGGCGCGAAGGAACGGCCGGGAAGACCGCCGGGAACGCGACCCTCCTCGCCGAGGTATTCCAAGAGCGTCGGCAGCCAGTCGTATTGGCTAAGTAGATCGGTGTTCACCTGGCCCGGGGGAACGTGGCCCGGACGCCGGATCAGGCAGGGGATCTTGACGCTGGTGTCGAACATGTTCTGCGGCCAGGTGGCGTTGCCCTTGCCGTAGAGGCCGTGGTGGCCCATGTTCATGCCGTTGTCGCTCATGAACACGACCAGTGTGTTGTCCGCCGCGCCGTGGTCGTCGAGCCAGTCCAGCAACCTTCCCAGGTTTCGGTCCATGCCCTCGAGCGCGGTGAAATAGCCGGCGAGATTCCGCCTGCGCCGTTCGCTGTCGACCGGGTTCGCGTAGAAGCCCGCCGGCAACGGTTCGTCTGACGGGACCGAGCGGAAGGGACAGTTCTCGTAGTAGTCGTCCCAAAGCGCGGCGGGATGGAACTCGCGTCCCCAAGGCGCATGGGGCGCCGTGAAGTGCATCGCGAGGCAGAATGGCGTGTCCGGGTCGACGTGGTCGAGGAAGCGTAGCGCGTTGTCGACAAAAAGAGCCGAGGCATAGCTGCCTTCGCGCTTGGTGAGAGCGCCTTCTTCCACCACCGGCACTAGGTAGTAGTTCGTCCCCCCGTAGGGCATCGGATTCCACGTCTTGAAACCCGCGCGCGGGGTCAGGCTGTCGCCTAGATGCCACTTGCCGGATAGGCAGGTGTCGTAGCCGAGGCGCGTTAGCAACTCGGCGTAGGTCGACATGCCCGCCAGGAACTCCACGCTGTCCGCTGGAACCCGGAGGTCGAGTCCTGCGGGGCTGGTGTCGGACTGCCAGTGCAGGAAGTCGTGCACGCCGTGCTGGGACGGGATGCGGCCGGTCAGGATCGACGCGCGGGCGGGCGAACACACGGGCGAGGTGCAGAAGAAGCTGTCGAAGCGGATGCCTTCCCGCGCCAGCCGGTCCAGATTCGGCGAGCGGATCTCCGTGTTGCCGGCGCAGCCCATGGCCCATGCGCCCTGGTCGTCGGTCAGGACGAACAGGACGTTCGGGCGATGCGGGTCGCGGCTCGCCATTGCTTCCTACGCGTCGCTTTCCCGGCCCAACGCCACCAGAAAGTTCGCCTCGTCCCTGGGTGAGACGAAGATCCGGGATTCGCCGCACCTAATCAGCATGCGTTTGCCACTCAACGCGAAGTCCTCGCCGTATTCGATCGGATGGGACCAACGGGGCCATGGCTTGACGGCGGTGATGTCGGCAAGGTCGATGCGCTCGCGACGAAAGAGTTTCGAGACCGTGAGCGTCCCGTTGCGAATGCGGTAGGTCGTTCCCGCCAGTAGCCAAACGGGCATCGCGACGGCAAGAATCAGCACGGCGGTCGCGATCGCGCTGTGCCTGGAGCTGGTCATCAGCAACAGGATCATCGCGGTGCCGCTTAGGGAGCAGCCCAGCGTTGGCCGCAGGCGGGCCACCCGATCGCCGATCGAAAGGCCCGCCCCGGTTCGATGCCGGGGTTCGTCGGCTTGGCTGGGCGTTCGTTGACCATAGACCGCATCGCGAGATCAGAGCTTGCCACTTGTACGCCAAGCGTGCCGAACTGGCAAGGAACCGGCTCTTTCGATCTTTCGATGTCGGTTTGCTGCACACATCTGTGCGGGAGTGCTATGGTCCTTTCGTCGTTGTGGATACGACGGCGATCAATGGTCGACACCCTCACACCCGCCCAGCGCAGCGCCCTGATGTCGCGAATCCGGGGCGTGGACACCAAGCCGGAACTCGCCGTGCGCCGTGGCCTTCACGCCAGGGGCTACCGCTACCGCGTCCACCTGCGCGGATTGCCGGGGCGGCCGGACGTGGTGTTCACGAAACGGCGGATCGCGGTATTCGTGCATGGCTGCTTCTGGCATCGCCACGGCTGCGCGAAGACGTCCGACCCGAAGTCGCGCGTCGAGTATTGGCAGACCAAGTTCGAATCCAACGTCGAACGAGACCGCCGCAACCAGGAGCAGTTGGTTCGCGACGGCTGGCGGGTCTTTGTCGCCTGGGAATGCGAAGTGGAGAAGGACGACACGTTGATCGCGCGGCTCTCGGATTTCCTCGGGCCGCCGCGGCTGCCGGAACCTGCTTGACGGGCCGTTCCATGACGCGCACGGCCGCCCAGGCGTTGGTGGCGACGCTTGAGAACCAGGGCGTCGACCGGGTCTTCTGCGTCCCCGGCGAGAGCTATCTCGACGTCCTCGATGCTCTTCGGGACTCGTCCATCGAGACGGTGGTTGCCCGCCAGGAAGGCGGTGCCGCCATGATGGCGGAGGCCGATGCCAAGCTCACGGGCCGCCCCGGCGTGGTCTTCGTCACCCGAGGACCGGGTGCCGCCAACGCCAGTTCGGGGGTTCACGTGGCCCAGCAGGACTCCACGCCGCTGGTGCTGTTCGCCGGCCAGGTGGCGCGAGCCGCCCGGGGCCGCGACGCCTTCCAGGAGGTCGACTTCGCGGCGTTCTTCGGCGGGATGGCCAAGTCCGTACAGGAGGTGGACGACCCCGACCGCGTTTCCGGCGCGGTTGCGCACGCGTTCCGCGCGGCGCTGTCGGACCGCCCGGGGCCTGCGGTCGTGTCGCTGCCGGAAGACATGCTGGGGGAGCACTGTGCGGCGCCACCCGGCGGGCAGGTAGCGGTGGCCGGCGAGACCGTGGACGACGCGCTGGTTCGCGAGTTCGACGCCCGGCTCGAAGTCGCCAAGCGGCCCCTCGTTGTCGTCGGCGGTTCGCTTTGGCGCGCGCCGGACACGGCGGTACTCGCGAACTACGCGGAGATGGCGGGCGTTCCGGTCGCCTGCGTGTTCCGGCGCCAGCAACTGTTCGACCACGAACATCCCCACTACGCGGGCGACATCGGCATCGGCATCAACCCGGCATTGCGCCGCGCGGTCGAGGAGACCGACCTGCTCGTGCTGCTCGGCACAAGGTTCTCCGAGATTCCAAGCCAGTCCTACTTGCTTCCCTTGGCGCACACGCCGGTGGTTCACGTGCATCCGACGCGTCGGAACTGCGGCGGGTTCATCGGGCGGAACTGGCGATCCAGGCCCGTCCCGGCGCGTTCCTTGCGGCATCGGCGGCACAGGGCCAGCGAAGCGTGTACGTGGATGCCCTGCATGCGAGCTACCTCGCGTGGTCTCGTCTTCCGCACCCGTCGCCGGGAAATCTAACCATGGGCAAGGCCATGGCCACGCTGCGGGGGCTGGACGACCCAGACCTAATCGTCACCAACGGCGCTGGCAACTACTCGGCCTGGGTGCACCGCTTTCATCGCTTCCGCCGGTTCGGATCTCAGGTGGCGCCCACTTCGGGATCCATGGGCTACGGACTGCCGGCGGCGGTCGCAACGAAGCTCCGCCACCCGGACCGCACCGTGGTGTGCTTCGCCGGCGACGGGTGCTTCCAGATGACCGGTCAGGAACTCGCCACCGCCGTGCAATACGATGCCCGCGTGATCGTCCTGGTCGTCGACAACGGCATGTACGGCACCATCCGCATGCACCAGGAGCGCTCGTTCCCGGGTCGCGTCCACGCGACGTCGCTGATCAACCCCGACTTCGCGGCCCTGGCCCGTGCCTACGGCGCGTACGGGGAACGCTTGGAACGCGATGCGGACTTCCCGGCAGCGTTCGCGCGGGCCCGGGAAGCCCGCGTGCCTGCGGTTCTGCACCTCGCCGTCGACCCGGAGGCGATCACACCCGCCGAGACGCTGTCGGGTTTGTACGCTGACGCGGTCACTCGACGCTGATCATCTCCGTCACCATGGTGCCTCCGCCGGCCATGGGAGGCAGCGACGCCTCGCTCTTGACCGCGAGATGCGGCTTGGTCTGCGTCACCCAGCTCTTGCCGGAGATGCCCGTGCCGTCGGCGCTGGCAATATCCAATTCGTACACATCGAAGGTTCCCGCTGGCGTCTCCACCGATCCAGCTGCGACCACCTCGATGTTGATCTGCTGCACTTGCTGGATGTTCGGTTCGAACGCCTGTACGCGGGTCTTGAGACCCGGTTCGAGTGGCATGACGGCGAGGGCGGTTTCCAGGTGGCCTAGAACGGACCCTTCGATCGGTATGTCGACGTCCAGGGCGTTGCCGCCCGGCATGGTCATGCTGCCGGTGATTGCGTCGTCGGCGAAGTCCAGCCTCATACTGACGGATCCTTGATCGATGGCACGATGCACGGGTCGGAGACTGTCCACCCTCAGAAAGGCGATATCGGACGCCTTGCCCACCGGAAACTCGACGGTGGTTGCGACGCGCCAGACCTCCTCGTCGTTGTGCGTTGTCATCGACCGCTCGACGACGGTGTCCATCGACATCGACTGACCGGCCATCTCCATGGTGATTCGGTAGGTCACGGTGACAGGCGCCAGGGCGGAGCCGTCGAGGGCGACCTCGACGAACTCGCTGTCATCCGTGCTTGGCATCTCGACGTCGTCTAGATCGACACGTAGCGCACGTAGCTTCGCCGAGACCTCCGGCGCTGCCTGGCGCTGGTACCGGCCGTCCAGATGCCGCGCCAGGAATCGCTCGATGGCGGCGAACATCGCCAGCCGGTTCTCCTTGCCGGCGAAACCGTGGCCTTCGTCCGGCGCGAGCAGGTACTGCACCGGACGGTCGAGGTCGCGCAGCGCGACGACGATCTGGTCCGATTCGGCTTTCTTCACACGCGGGTCGTTGGCGCCCTGGATGATGAGCAGCGGTGCCTCGATGTTCTCGGCGTGGAAGAACGGCGACTGCGCGGTGAGGCGCGCACGGTCTTCCTCGTCGTCCGGGTCGCCTACCCGGCGCATGAACATCTGCCTGGTGGGCCCCCAGTAGGGCGGGATCGAATTGAGAAGGGTGATGATGTTGGACGGGCCGACGATCGACACGCCGGCGGCGTAGAGATCCGGCGTGAACGCGACCCCGGCAAGCGTCGCGTAGCCCCCGTACGACGCGCCCATGATGGCGACCTGCTCGGGGTCGGCGATTCCCTCGTCGACGAGGTGTTTCACGCCATCGGTGATGTCGTGCTGCATGACGCCCGTGCCCCATTCGCCGTTGCCGGCGTTGAGGAACGCCTTGCCGTAGCCCGTCGAGGCGCGGAAGTTCGGCTGCATCACGGCGTAGCCCCGGTTGGCGAGGAACTGCACGAACGGGTCGTACCCCCAGTAGTCGCGTCCCCAAGGTCCGCCGTGGGGCAGGATCACCGTGGGCAGGTTCTCCGCGGGAGTGCCCTTCGGCGTGACGAGATACCCGGGAATCTCCACGCCGTCCCGCGCCCTGTAGCGGATGGCCCGCATGGGAGCAAGGTGGTCGCTCGGCAGTTCCGGCCGGGAGTCGTAGAGCTTGTCGAGCCTCTGTTCGGTGCGGTCGTACAGATAGACCGCGCCGGGATTCCTGTCGCTGGCCACGCTGACCAGCGCCAGCGCCTCGTCCTCCGTGGCGGACCCTAACCCGAGTTCGCCGTCCGGGAGTTCGGCACGCAGCCAGGCGATCTCGTCCCGGAACTCCTGCGTGCGCGGGTAGATGCGGACCCGGTCGCCGATGTAGACCGTCGCGACAAGCTCCTCCGTCGAATCGGAGAACCAGGCACTGCCGAAGTCCACCTGGGCATCGGGGTCGGATTCGACGACCTCCGCCTCGCCGGATTCCACGTCGACAAGCAGCAGCCTCGACAGGTCGACGCCCTTGTTGCTGGTCATGTACACGCGTTTGCCGTCCTTGTGGAACCGCAC
>JAPOYW010000135.1 GCA_026706425.1 Gammaproteobacteria bacterium | reverse complement strand
GGTGTCGCAAACAGCCGTGACCGGGAACTGGCCGATCCGCTCGGCTTCGGTCGCATCGAGTACGCGTACTCGCGAATGGCGCGCGCGGCAGGCGTCGAAATGGCACCGTGCCGTCTACACCACGAGGGCGGCCGCAGCCACTTCATGACGCGCCGTTTCGACCGCAACGCGGACGGGCGCAAGCTGCACATGCAGTCGCTCGGCGCGTTGCGGCATTTCGACTACAACGTGGCGGGTGCCTATGCGTACGAGCAAGCAGTCGAGACCATCCGGCTTCTCGGTCTCGGCATGGGGGAAGTGGAGCAACTGGTGCGTCGCGCCGTGTTCAACGTGGTGGCCCGGAACCAGGACGACCATGTGAAGAACATCGCGTTCCTCATGGACCGCCGTGGTCGGTGGCGGCTGTCGCCGGCCTACGACGTCGCCTACGCGTACAACGCAGATGGCCCATGGACCCGCGAGCACCAGATGACCCTCGCCGGCAAGCGCAGCGGGTTCGAGCGCGACGATCTGGTTCGCTTCGCCATCGCGTCCGGCCTCAAGCGGCCGACCGCCCGCCGCGTAGTGGAACAGGTAGTGGACGCGGTGGCCGACTGGCCGCGCTTCGCTGCGGATGCCGGTGTGCCGGCGGGGGATATCCGGCGCATCGCTCGAATGCACCGGCTGCTCCGCAAGGGGCAGGTAGGAACGGCATACGAAGCGACGTAGGGATTGGGCCCCGGTTACGTGTCAGGTGCCTCGTGCAACCTCACCGGATATCCAGGCTCGGGATTCAGGCCATTCGTCCGGATCGATGCCCAGGTCGAAACGCGTGGTGGGGTTGAGCGACGACTTGAGCGCCGGCAACACCTCTTTCTGGCAACGCGTCAGCAACATTCCCAGCAGGGCCGCGTGGCCGAGTTGTAGTAGTCGAGCGCAAACTGCTGCAGTTTCTTCAGCTCGGCCGGTGTGAGCGCCGTCAAACGCTTCGTCATTTCCCAAATGACGCGTTCGACGTTCGGGTCCGGCACCTTTCGTGCGTCGCGCAGGGTGTCCAGGATCTCGAGTAGTGGCACCGTCGAATCCGAGATCGGCGCTCGCCTCGACAGCAACTGAGTCCGTATCGTGCCCAGGTCCTTGGTGTGGGTGGCGCGGTTTACCGCGATCGCGACGGTCTTGGGAATTTGAGTCGTCAGGCCCAGACGGTTGTAGAGCCTCTCGTAGCTCTAAGTGTCAAGTTGTTTCATCGATAAACATTACTGAGTCGTGGCCTGTATCAACGGTTGTGACACGGGGCTGTTCCGCACGGTCCTTAGACTCTGGTCAACGAAGCGCCAATGGAAGCAAGGCACTCCAGCACCTCCGCGTCGTCGGGAATGGAGTCGCCGTACACCATGTCCCTGAAGCCGCCCCGAAACTCCGAACGCACCTGGTCCCAGAGACTCTTTGCATCGGCCACAATGCCGGCTTCGCTGAGTGACGGGGACAGCCATGCGTGGGCGCCCGGCTGTGGTCGGATTCGTGGAGGCGCTTGAGTACCCGGGTGACCCAGTAGTCTTTCTCGACATGGACGGCCGGATCCCGATGTGGTTTGCTGCGGCCTGGATGAGCTCCAGGTACGTGTCGGGTGCCTCGTGCAACTTCACCGGATGTTCCAGGCTCGGGATTCCGGCCATTCGTCCGGATTGATGCCCAGGTCGAAACGCGTCGTGGGGTTGAGGGACGCTTTGAGCGCTGGCAACACCTCTTTCTGGCAACGCGTCAGCAGCATTCCCAGCAGGGCTCGCGTGGCCGGGTTGTAGTAGTCGAGCGCAAACTGCTGCAGTTTCTTCAGCTCGGCCGGCGTGAGCTCCGTCAGGCGCTTCGTCATTTCCTGAATGACGCGTTCGACGTTCGCGTCCGGCATCCTTCGTGCGTCGCGCAGGATGTCCAGAATCTCGAGCAGTGGCACCGTCGAATCTGAAATGGGCGCTCGCCTCGACAGCAACTTCATTCGTATCGTGCCGAGGTCCTTGGTCTGGGTGGCACGGTTCACCGCGATCGCGACTGTCTTGGGCATTTGCGTCGTCAGTCCCAGACGGTTGTAGAGCGCGGGTCCGGTAACGTAACCGGTCCGCCGTCCATTGCGATACAACGCATCGCGCAGGCGCTCCTCGTCGCTGACAGGAACGTTCCCGAGAGCCCCTTTCCGGGGCTTGTAGAAACGTCCCTTTTCGACGCGCTCCAGTCGTCGGGTATCGACGCTTCGGTTGACGGCCCGCACGACCGCCCCGGGAGACTCCCGGTATTGCGCAAAGACGTCGTAGCCGAATATCCGCCCGGTCGGCGCCCGGTCGATGGTCCGATTGACAGAGGCAGCGATGCTCATGGTGGTCTCCTGGTGCGGGACATGTACGAGGCTTGCGAAGGCGAGTTCGGGGCCTACTGGAGGATCCGCGACGTCCGGCTGAGGCGGGCCCACGCGCGTAACCTGCCCGGAACGACCTTGAAGGGAACGGCGGTCCGGGAGGCGTTCAGCAGTCCGCTCACGTTCGCGTACTGGAAGCCGGCCCCGTGGCCCGAGGTGGAGGGCCCGGCTGCACGGGGCGGGCGGGCACGGGGGGCTCCGCTGGATGTGCTGATCTCGGCGGTCCCGACGACCACGGGTCTCGCGAAGCCCGCGCTGCCGATCCCTGGGTGGACTTCAGCGGCGGCCGCGAGGTCGCGGGCCGGAACGGGAAGATCTGGATCGCGAGCTGGCATCCCGACGACGGCGTGGTGCTCGAATGCGGCGCGGACGAGCCGGGCTTCGGTCGGGCCGGGCTCGCGGAGAGGATCCTAAACGACGGCGGAATCTGGGTGCTCGACTTCCCGTTCGGACCGCCCGCTCCCGTCGCCGTGGCGGCGGGCTGGGCGACCTGGCGGGACTACCTCCAATGGTGCGACTCGAGCGCCGACGCGACGACACTGCGCGACGGGCTACGCGGGATCCTGGACGAAGGCGGGGTGAGGTGGTCGACGAGGCGGACGATCGACCGCGCGGTGGAGGCCACCTGGTTCCCGTTCTTCGAGCAGCTCTACCGCCAGACGATCACGGGCGCCCGGGACGTGCACTGTACCTTGGCCGAGGCGGGCGCGGACATGGTCCGGATACTGCCGTTCGACGCCAATGCGGATGCCGGGCGTGGCGGCGCCGTGGTGGTCGAGGGATTTCCGGGCTGGACGTTGAGGTGCCGCGGACTGGACGCCGTCGGCTACAAGCAGGGCGACGATGCCGCGGGGAAGCAGCGCCTGGCGATCGTGAACCACCTGCGCGCGAGCGGGATCCCGGTCTCCGACGCCGACGCGCGCCGGGCGGTCGACGACGCCGAGGGGGATGCGGTGGACGCCCTCGTGCTGCTGCTCGCCGCGTACAGGACAAGCCGCCGCACGGCGTCGGAATGGCTGGAGGCGCGCCGGCTGCACGGAGGCATGGAGGGTTGGTTCTTCGACTAGGCGGGCGGATGCGCAGTGCCGGCAGGGTTGTGTGGTTCTCCGCGGGCGGCTGCTGCGCGGGGCAGGACGGGGACCGTGCTGCGTGCCGCGCTGGCGAGCGGCAGGACCGGTCGAAGACGGTCGACGTCTCGGAGGTGGATTGCCGTTGCGCGAGTCCCCCCATAATGGTCACTTCGATCCGAGTTTCGAGGGCAGGCGATTGGAGTCAGTGAACGCGAGGGCAGGTGCTGCGACGCGATCGTCAGGCACCTCGAGATGGTGGGTGGGTCGACACGGAGGGATGTGTTCGATCCGGAGGAGACGGGAGAGGAGGGGCGTGTCGACTTGTACGTGAGGGTGGGCGACCAGGCGTACGCCCTTGAACACACCGTGGTCCAGCCCTTCGGGAACCGCATGGCCCTCGAGCAACCGTACCGAACCATCCGGGCCTGCATCGAAGAGTGGTTCACGGATTCGCTGCCGGGGACGGCGTTCTACGAACTGCACATCCCGGTGGACTTCCGCCCGCCGGGCTTGGGCAAGCCGGACGCACGGCGTCTGGCGGCGCTTCGCGGCTGGATCGAAGCCAAGGTAAATGCGTTGCATACACGCGCGGCCGGACGACCGCGTCCGCCGGGACCCCGTTTCTACACCATGGACCGGATCCGTGGCCGGCCATGCGGGTGGCGGTGCGAGTTCACGGTCGCCCGGTCCACCGACGGCGTCGTTCCTCCGCGCGAGAGAGGCTCCTTTGGCGTGTCCATCGGGTCGCCGGACGATCCGCGAGGCGCGTTCATCGGCGATCTCAGCCGGGCGTTTGGTAGGAAGTGGTCGAAGCTTGCCCGGTGCAAGGACGAAGCCGACGGCGTCCGAACGATCCTGGTCTTGGAGGGCGTCGACATGCCGTTCGGCTACGACCTCTATCTCGCCGAGCATCTGCGCACCTTGCTGGGAGAGTGCCCGGTGCCGCCGGACGACATCTACCTTGTTTGCCCGGACGTTGCCTTCTGGCAGGTCTGGGTGGTCAAGCAGGGCGGCGTCCATTGGCCCGACGAGGGCATGCCGATGCCGCACAAGGGCTACGCTGAGTTCGCCCCGCCCGCTCCCGGGGGAGCTCCCGCATGGATCGTCGAGGCGTCGCCTTCCCCGCGTCGGGCCGCGTGTTGACTTGAGACCGTGTTTCCTGGGCGAGGACGAGCTTGTCGACCTAAAGCCGGACTGATTCGGTAGACGTCCGCCGCGCGGCGGGACTGTCCGCCGAACGCATCGACGGAGGAAGAGCGGCACGGATATGATTCCCGGTCCACTCGAGGGGATCGGACCAGGGTGACGAGCGCGTTCACACAGGTACAGTTCGACGAGGCGCTCGGTGCCATCGTGTCGGGCGAGTCCCGCGACGGCCGAAGCGTCTGCCGCGTCGTGGCGCGGGACCTGCACCGGGCCGTGGTCGGCGGCAGCCAGCCGAACCGAATGCCGATGGCGTGCAAGGCGATGTGGAAGCTCGCGGACGAGATGCCCCACACGGTCGTCCACGAGACGCCCAGCGGCCAGGCGCCGAGTCTCGAGATTGAATTCCACCTCGACGGGCCGTCGGACCCCGCAGACCGTTCCGAACGGGCACGGCGTGGACGCGCCGCGCGCGCCGGCCGGCGGGCAAGGTCGACGGGTCGCACGCATCCGCGTGGGGATCAGGCGCATCTCCCGGACGCTGACCTGTACCTGGTGCTGCGTGAAGGTCAAGCGAGAAACGCCGGCGCCCGCGAACGAACTCTACGTGTCCGCTTGGTTCAAGAAAGCCCGCGCCTGCGTGGAACGCACGGGGCGGCGCTGGGCCGTTCTGTCTGCCAAGCACGGACTGGTGTGGCCGGACGAGATCGTCGCGCCGTACGACAAGAAGCTGCGGGCCGGCGAGTCCCGGGCGTGGTCGGAGCGGGTCCTCGTGGATCTGGCCCCGCATCTCGGGGGCGTGTCCCGCGTGGCGTTTCTCGCCGGTTCGGTGTACCGGCGACACCTCGCGGACGGTCTTCGCAGGCGGGGCATCGACGTCCAGGTGCCGATGGAGGGCCTCGACTGGGGCAGTCAGGGGGCGTGGCTCCGGGACTGTCTGGCGGCCCCGCCCGCGGTGGATGCGGCGCGCATCGCGGAAGCGCTCGCGGGCGACTTCTACGGGGACGGGCTCGACCTCTCGTCGCGGCCCGGGGCGGCGGGCTCGCCGTGGTCTCGGATGCCGGAGCGAGAGCGTGCGCAAGCTGAGGGCCAGCGGCGCGGACGGGCGTAGCGCGGCGGTTTCTGACGTTCGTTTGCGCCATGGACCGGGCGCGGGACGCCGAGCGTCTTTGGCGGGACGCGGCGGGCCTCTGGGAAGCTCAACCCGCGGTGTTCGATCCCCCGCAGGCCGCGGCGATGCCGTGTGCCGCCCTCCGCACCGTCCTGTCCCGCGCCCGCGTCAGCCAGCGGCATAGGGACGACGTCGACGCCTGGCGGACCATCGCCGGGAGCCTTGCGACGGTCGGGGGCCCCGTGCGGCGCGTCGTGGACGAGGGAACCGGAGACGCGGCGGAGCTTCTCCGTGATCTCCGGGGCCGGAATGGCGCCGGGCGTGCCCGGTTTCCGCTGCTGCGCGGCCCCAAGATCGCGCCGATGTGGATCCGCATCATGGCCAATCCCGGGGGCGCGCGGGTCGCCGGCGTCGAGAGCATCCCGGTGGCGGTCGACGTGCAGGTCCGCCGCGTGACCGAGAACCTGGGCGTGTCGGCCACGCGGGGGCTGCCGCTCGAGGAGGCGAAGCCGGCGATCCAGGAGGCGTGGCGCACCGCGGTGGAAGCGGGATCCGTCGGCGGACCGGCGGGCATCACCGGCACGTGCGCGGCGCTCGACCCGGCACTGTGGTTCTACGGCAAGCACGGCTGCAGCCACTGCGAGCGCCAAGGAAGACGCATGCCGATCGGCCGCGCATGCGACCACTGCCGATTCGAGGCCTAGAGCGGGGTCGCTCCTGGGTCGAGACGGGCGGTCGGAAAAGCGAAATCGGCAGCATGAGCTCGGCTTTCCGACTAGGTCGGTTGGCCCGACGGATGGGCAGCGCTGTGGAAACGCGATCATCGGATGGCTTCCCCTCCCCGGGATTCGCTGCTTAGGGTGGCCGCGGCACGCGAACACTAAGCGCAGCCTAGTGCCTGACGCAGTGAACGAACGCGATCCCGATCCGTTAATGCGGCGGGCCGCCGTCGAGCAGATCCTGAGACTGACACTTCGCGGCCAGTTCCGTCGCGGGACTTGGCGCTCGGCTTCGACGACCGGGGCGAACGCATCCCGCCCCCTGAACCCCGTCGGGGGATCTTCAAGCCGGAGCGGGGAGAGACTCGAGCTCTCACATGGTTTCCCATAACAGATTTTGAGTCCCCGCCGACGGAGTCGGAGGTCGCGCTTAGCGCCAGACGACCGGCGCCGGGAGGATTCCTGGTGCCTGGGGAGAGACTCGCAGAGTTGTTTTAACCGACTGATATATAACGTTTATTTTCGCATACGCTCGCTGCCCTACCCACGTTCTTGCCCACATCCAAAACTCTGCGCCACGTCGATCGCAGTCGATCGCAAATGGTCAACCGGTCAATTCGGTCAGCGACGAGTCTTACGGTCCCGTCAGCTCCCTGATCCGCCCCATGGCCGCGCGGCGCTCCTCTGGCGTCGCCGCGTTGCGTGAGTAATGGCTGCATCCCACCAGGGGACTGCCGCAATACGTTGCCTCGGCGAGTTGGCCGCCAGCCTTGTGCGAACCCGTCAGCGCCTCGAACGGCGGCGATCCATAGGTGAGCAACACACGGGGTGCCATCAGCGCTATCAACTCGTCCAGCCAATTCCTCGACCTTTCGAGCCAGCCCTTTCCGACGGGAGTTCTGCGCCACTTGTCGAAGTGCTTCGCCTGAGCGAATGCGAGATTGGTTGCCACGGTCTCCAGCCTGAACAACCCGGCCATGCCGGCATCGTCGAAGTCGGCCGTCATCCTCTTGCCGAAGCCGTAGCTGCTGACCGCGTATTGGTTGCGCTCAGGCCACCTCACCTGACGTACGCCGTCGTCTCCAGCACCCTGCATGGAGATCACCATGAGCCTTGGGTGCAGCCTCGGCGGCGTGTAGAGGATGTTCATGCCGTTCTCTACGCCGCCCACGTCATCCGCGTACGCATTGGCTTCAGCGTAGATACGGGACACTTCCCGCTCTAGTGCCAACTGACTCGCTGCTACCAACCCAGGCTTCTCCTGCTCACGATCTCTGCCGTCAACTTCATGCGGCAGCGTCCGAGACGTGATAGATGCGCCTTTGCAGCGCGCCGGTCAGCACGTCTATCGCCTTGGGAACCAGCGGCCGCAGCTCGTCCGGTCGGTTGCTCGCGGCGAGCATGATGACGACCGGCAGCGGCAGGTCGTCCAGGTTCTGTTGATGCGCGAACCCGCAGTCTACGGTGAGCAGCGCCTCGAAACCGTTGTCCGCGGCGAGGCGCAGCAAAGCGCCGTTTCCTGTCCCGGCCCATCCCATCTCGGGGACGGTCCGAACCTCGTAGGCGGCGGGAAAGGACGTCCGAAGGGGCCGAGGCACGG
>JAPOYW010000225.1 GCA_026706425.1 Gammaproteobacteria bacterium | reverse complement strand
CATGAATCAGGCCGGTGCCGAGAGCCATCAAGCCTGCGAGTATTGCTCGGCAGAACCCCGACCCGCCACGAGTCAACACGACGCTTTCCATCTCACCGGACCGCGGCGATCGCGCTGCGAACCGTCGCGTCAACCAGAGAACGCCCCGTCATTGCCGCCGGGCGCCGTTGGTCCATCAGCTCGAGCAGAGTGGGTGCGACATCCGCAAGCGTGCCGCCGTCGGCGAAGCGCACCTTGCGTGGACCGGCGTAGACGAGCGGAACCGGTTCCGACGTGTGAGCGGTATGGGGCTGGTTCGTCTCCCGATCGAGTAGCCGCTCGACGTTGCCGTGGTCGGCGGTGACGAGACACTGGGACGCCGTTCGGCGGATCGCTTCGAGGATCCTCGCCAAGCACTCGTCGATGACCTCGACGGCGGCTACCGCCGCATCGAACACGCCCGTGTGTCCGACCATGTCCGGGTTGGCGAAGTTGCAGACGATGGCGTCGTAGCGCCCGCCGTCGATGGCATCCACCAACCGGTCGGTGACCTCCCGGGCGCTCATCGCGGGTGCCAGGTCGTAGGTTGCCACTTTCGGCGAGGGAACGAGCATCCGGTCCTCGCCGGGGAAAGGCTGCTCCCGACCGCCGGAGAAGAAATAGGTCACATGGGCGTACTTCTCGGTCTCGGCGATGCGCAATTGGGACAAGCCGGCCGCCGCCCAACACTCGCCGACGGTACCCGTCAAATCCACGGGCGCGAACGCCACGGGGAGTTCGATGTCGTCCGCATAGCGCGTCAGCGTCGCAAACAAGGCGAACGCCGGTTTCGACGGACGCACGAATTCGCCGAACTCGTCGGCCGTCAATGCGCGGACGAGTTGCCTGGCCCGGTCGGCACGGAAGTTCATGAACATCCCCACATCGCCCTCCTCGATCCGCAAGGGCGGCCCGTCCGTGGAGCCGATCGCGGCGGGCTGCACGAACTCGTCGGTTTCGCCCCGGGCGTAGGCCGCCTCCAGGGCTTGCGTGGCCGTCGCGAAGCGATACGGCGCATCGCCCGTCGCGACGAGTCGGAAAGCCCGCTCCGTGCGGTCCCAACGGGCATCCCGATCCATGCCGAAGTAGCGTCCCGTGATCGACGCCACCATGCCGGGGAAGCGTTCCTCGAAGCATGCGAGCGTCGTCATCGCGCTCTTGGGCGGCACGTCCCGGCCGTCGAGAAACCCGTGCAGGCGAACCTTCGCGCCGCGCTCCAGCGACAACTCGACGAACGCCGCGAGGTGATCCTCGTGGCTGTGCACCCCGCCCGGCGACAGCAGGCCGTATACGTGCAGGGTGCTGCCGTGCTCCACCGCCGCGGCAATCGCGGTGCCGACCACGGGATTGCCGGCGAACGACCCGTCGGCGACGGCGCGGTCGATGCGTGTCAGGTCCTGGTATACGGTTCGGCCCGCCCCGAGGTTCATGTGACCGACTTCCGAGTTGCCCATCTGGCCGTCCGGCAAACCGACCGAAGATCCCGATGCGAACAGCGTCGTTCTCGGTGCGTTTTCCCAGAGCCGGTCCCAAGTCGGCGTGCGGGCCCGATGGATGGCGTCGTCGTCGCTG
Source organism: Gammaproteobacteria bacterium (assembly GCA_026706425.1). Lineage (GTDB taxonomy): Bacteria > Pseudomonadota > Gammaproteobacteria > Pseudomonadales > Azotimanducaceae > VXYL01. The sequence goes on along the minus strand of JAPOYW010000225.1, from coordinate 6,446 downwards.
CCGCTACTCAGCCCCCAGCCATCGAGCACGACCAGCAGTGTGGTTGGAGGGTTAGACATGCTGGCATCCTTGAATCGGCGATCAGGGCTGCAAAGGCAATCCCTCAAAGTGTGTCGGATTTAGAGGGCCAGCGCCAATTCCACGATTACAGCGCTACAGCGCGGTCTTTGCAGCAGGTCACCTTGGCGACTGGTTCGAGGCCCACGAGCAAGAGCGTCAGGGGTTTTCCCGTTCTTTGACCACCGAATCCCATGCGTGATCGCTCGGCGTGGGCCTGGGTCCGGGATACGTCAGCCGACCGTTGCGCACCGCCAGACCGCGCAGCCCGCCGAGGCCGCACGACCAATCGTCCTTCTCGACGCGGAAGTCCGGGCCGCTGTCGACCATCGCCGTGTCCATGTCGAACACATCGTGGAATATTCGGAGGTGGTCCGAACTGCCCGTCGATCTCGCCAGCACCAGCCGATTGCCGTCCTCGAACCAGAATCCGTCCAAGCGTCCCACGTCCCGCACCGTTGCCTCCGAACCGAGTACTCCCCGCAGCCGCCCTAGGGCCGTTGATGCCCACGCCCACTGCCAGAAATTCATGCCGTCCGCGTGGCCCGGTACCGGTCGCGACCACAAGCGTTTCGGGACCCGGCGGTGCGCGTCCTGCAGAGTGGGGAATGCCAGCGCGTACCCGCCGGTGGTCGTGTCCAGCACCACTACCCTGTTGGCTCCATCGCCCACCGCGAGCCAATCTCCGTCGGGCGCACGTGCCCATGACCAGATGGGCATTGGTACCACCCGCCGCCATTCCTCGGCGCGCTGCGGCCCCGCTACGCGACCATAGCCTCTGTACGTGTACTTCGCCACTTCGAACGGCCCATCTCCGCCTGGCTCCGAGTTGTCGGTGATGACGTACGCGACCTCGCTGGACTCAAACAGCAGACGGTCTTGGCGACGCCCGTCGATGCGCTCGACCCGCACCATCCGCGGACTCGCAGCGTCTGCAGCGGTCTCGGAACGGCGCGACGCGCCGATACGCGCCGATACGCGCCGACACCGCGCGGACGACGCGGGGCGAACCGCCGTCGACGGGGTAGCGGCAACAGGTGCATGAACTGAGCTGTGCGACCGCTTTCGTAAGTGACCAGATCATATTGCCACCGCTGCCACTTTCGCCCGCCTCCACGAAGTGATCGGCGGGTAGGTTGGCATTCGGTATGCGTGAGATAGTGCCCGCTTCCGCAGCGCGGATCTGGGTGCCAGTTGTGCAGTTCAGGTCAACTCCATTGTGATTCGGGCGATCCGCAGTCCGGTACCCCGAAGTGACGGAAGTTTCCCCGACGACCAAGTCTTGCCAACAGCCGGGAGACTGGTCGGCGTCCTCTTCTTCCTCCTCGTCATCGTCGTTTCCGCCGTTGGATGCTGGTACATCACGAGGACGTGTACGGGCTCAGTATATGGCACTGAGGGATCAACAGTCTCCAGACTCAGACGCCGTGAATAAACTCGAGCCGCGCCAGTGGGCACCGGCTCGGAGCGCTATAATCCGTGGTGCATGGACCAACTGTTCGAATTCATCGCCAACCGCTGGTACCTCGTCGGTGGGTTCCTCATCGTCCTCATCCTCTTCGTGCGCAACGAAGTGGCACGGGGCGGGCGTTCGGTGACGCCCCAGGAACTCGTCAACCTGGTCAACCGGGACCGCGCCGTCGTGCTGGATGTCCGCGACGCCAAGGAGTATTCCCAAGGCCACATCGTCGACGCGGTGAATGTCCCCCACGCGGCCCTGTCGACGCGGCTCTCCGAACTCGAGAAGTACAAGTCGAGACCCATCGTGGTGGCCTGCAAGATGGGCCAACACGCCGGTGCCGCGGGCACGACTCTCCGCAAGGCCGGTTTCGAGAACGTCGCCCGGTTGAAGGGCGGGGTCACGGAGTGGCTGAACCAGAATCTCCCAATGGTCAAAGGCTGATGCCAGACGAGCAATCCGGTCCCCATCTCGCCATCGAGCGCATCTACCTGCGCGATGCGTCTTTCGAGTCGCCGAGGGCACCCGCCGTGTTCGACTCAACGTGGACGCCGCAGGTGCAGGTGGACATCAACAGCCGAAGCAGCCGACTCGACGACGTTCGCCACGAAGTCGTGTTGACGCTGACCCTGAAGGCGCTGATCGAGGATGAGGTGGCGATGATCGTCGAACTCCAACAGGCCGGGGTGTTCAGACTCGAAGGCATGGACGACGACATCCGCCGCCAAGCCCTCGCCGTGGCGTGCCCGAACGTCCTCTTCCCCTACGCCCGCGAAGCCGTGGACGGATTGGTCACGAAAGGCGCGTTTCCGCCGTTCATGCTGGCACCGATCAGCTTCGAGGCGCTCTACGCGGAGGCGAAACGCCGCCAAGCCGCGCAGCAGCCCGTCCAGGACGGCGACGGCGTCGTCAACTGAAGTCCAGCTGGCGCCAGGCCTCGTATAGCGCGATCGATACGGCGTTGCCGAGGTTCAAGCTCGGCGCACGTTTCGCATCCGGGTGCCGGTGCATCGGTATACGCAGGCGGTAATCGACCGGGAACGCGTCGAGAATCGCCTCCGGCAGACCGCGGGTCTCCGGACCGAATAGCAGCACATCGTCGTCCCGGTACGAAACGGTGTCGTAGCGCCGCATTCCCCGCGTCGAGAAAGCCAACAGTCGTCGCTGGCCGACGGCTGCCGAAAATCTCGCAAAATCCGGGTACACGGTCGTGGTCGCCAGCGCGCGGTAGTCCAACCCCGCGCGCCGAAGCCGGACGTCCGTCAACTCGAATCCCAAGGGCTCGATCAGGGCGAGCCGGGCGCCCGTGTTCGCCGCTAGACGAATGATGTTGCCGGTATTCGGCGGAATCTCCGGCTCGAACAGGGCAATGGTGAGCATCTCGCGATCATACGTCGATACCGAGATCCGCGAGTTTGCGCGTCAGCGTGTTGCGGCCCCACCCCAGCAGATTCGCGGCGTCGCGCTTGCGCCCTCCCGTCGTTTCGAGCGCGACGCGGATCATCGTCGATTCGAATGCCGGCGTCGCCTCGTCCAGGATGCCGGTGCCGCCACGCTCCAGGGTCTTCCGAGCCCAGGATGCCAAGGACGATTGCCAGTCGCGTTCCTCGTCCGTATTCGTCGTGCGATGGAGTTCCGGCGGCAGGTCGTCGACGTGCACCTCGCGACCCGGCGCCATGACCGTGAGCCAGTTGCAGGTGTTTTCCAACTGGCGAACGTTGCCCGGCCACTCCAAGGTCTCCAGGTACTCCAAGGTCTCCTTGCGCAGGACCTTCCGCTCGCCGCCGAAGTTCCGCGCCGCCTTGTTGAGGAAGTGCTCGGCGAGCAGGGGGATATCCGACCGGCGGTCTGCCAGTGTCGGCACATGTACGCGGATGACGTTCAGGCGGTGGTAGAGGTCTTCGCGGAACGTGCCGTTGGCCACGAGAGAGCGCAGGTCGCGGTGGGTGGCGGTGATGATCCGGACATCCACCTTGACGCTCGCTCGACCGCCGACGCGGTAGAACTCGCCCTCGGCAAGCACCCGCAGCAGCCGGGTTTGGGCTTCCCCGGGCATGTCGCCGATCTCGTCGAGGAACAGCGTCCCGCCGTTGGCTTGTTCGAAACGGCCGATGCGCTGGTCCTTCGCACCCGTGAACGCGCCCCGTTCGTGGCCGAACAGTTCCGACTCGATCAACTCGCTCGGTATCGCCGCCATGTTCAGCGCGACCATGGAGTTGGACGCCCTCGGACTGTGCCGGTGCAATGCCCGCGCCACCAGTTCCTTGCCCGTGCCGGAGGCGCCCTCGATCATGACCGTGATGTTCGACTGGGCCAGTCGACCGATGGCACGGAACACTTCCTGCATCGCCCCCGCCTGCCCGATGATGTCCGGAACGTCGTCCACCGGAGGGGCGTCCGCCCCGGACTGCTCACGGCTCACAAGCACCGCACGACCGACGGTGGCCACCGCCTCGTCGATGTCGAACGGCTTCGGCAGATATTCGAAGGCGCCCGCCTGGTAGGAACTGACCGCGCTGTCCAGGTCCGAGTGGGCGGTCATGATGATCACGGGCAGATCGGGATGCCGGTCGGTAAGGATCGCCAACAGTTCCAGCCCGTCCCGGCCCGGCATGCGGATGTCGGAAACCACCGCATCGGGTGTGTCGTAGTCCATCCGGTCGAGTACGTCGTCGGCCCGTTCGAAGGACTCGGTTCCGTAGCCCGCCTGGGAAAGCGCGCGTTCCAGGACCCACCGGATCGAACTGTCGTCGTCGACGATCCAGACCCGCTCATTGGCCATGGCTTTGGGCCTCGATTGGCGCGCCCACGCCGCGGCTGGCCGACACCGGGACGGCGCCGTTGGCCGTAGCGGACGGTCGCGGCTGGCTGATGGGCAGGTAGAACGAGAATACGGTCCGACCCGGTTCGCTCTCGCACTCGATCAGACCGTTGTGCTGCGCGATGATGGTCTGGGTGATGGCGAGACCGAGGCCGGAGCCCTCCGCCCGGCCGCTGATCATCGGGTAGAAGATCCGGTCCGCGATGTCTGCCGGTACCCCCGGCCCGTTGTCGATGAAGTCGACGTTGGCCACCAGGCGATGACGGTTCGGGCCGATGGTGAACTGCCGGACCACCCGGGTCTCCAACCTGATGCACGGGTCGGGCGTATCCTTCAGTGCGAGCGTGGCATTGCCCAGGACATTGAGCGTCGCCTGGACCAGCCTTTCGAAGTCCGCCTCCACCTGCGGAAGGCTGGGATCGTAGGAACGTTCGAACTTGACCTCGGCCGGACTCTCGGCGTCGAGCAGCTTCACGACCCGCTCGATCACGTGGTGCACGTTCACCGGCTCGAACGACACCTCGCCGTTCGGCCCCATGATGCGATCAACCAGGTTCCTGAGCCGGTCCGCCTCGGAGATGATCACCGAGGTGTACTCGCGCTGTTCGTCGTCCACCAACTGCCTGTCCAGCAACTGCGCCGCGCCCCTCAAGCCCCCGAGCGGATTCTTGATCTCGTGGGCGAGTCCCCGGGCGAGTTTGCGCACCGTCTCCTGGAGGGTGACGTGGCGCTCGTCGCGGTCGATGCGAATGAATCGGTCAAGCCGTTCGAACTCGACAAGAAGCTCTGTCTCGGACAAGGGCGAGATCGAGTAGTTGACCCGAACGAGTCCGTCGACGACGTAAAGGGGCACCTCGCGCTTGGTGAAGGGCTGTCCGGTGTCGAGCACGTCTTGCAGCACCGCGGGCGTCGCATGGTCGTCGTGTATCAGTCTGGCAAGGGGAATCCCGAGAGTACGGGTGTCGCTCCGTCCGAATAACGACTGGGCCGATTGGTTCAGGTAGGAAATGCGGAACGAGCGATCACTCGCGGCGTCGACCACGACGACCGCCGTGGTCAGCTGATCGAGAATGTCCCGATAGGTAGCCACAGTGGGATTGCGAGCAAAAAACGTTCCACGCATGGGTGCTCCAGAAGCCGCAAGAATCCGTCCGTGCTCCCTTTTCTCACACCGGCAATGCACCAACTTAGTGCATTGCACCCAGATTGGTCAAATCTGGTGCGCTGGCGCTTGTGCGGCAGAGCGGCGGGCAGCGTCGGCTCAATCAGGACGGGACACCACGAGGATGTCCCCTACGCGACCTCGATGTGGAACCGGAAGTCGTCGGCACGCTGTTCGGTGACCAGCAGCCGATGGCCGTGGACCCGGCACCAGGCGGGAATGTCGTGAAGCACGCCCGGGTCGGTGGCGACGACTTCCAGCACATCGCCGACCTTCAGCATCCTGATCTTGTCCTGGGTGCGGATAACGGGTAGGGGACACAACAGTCCGCGTGCATCCAGACGGGTCGTGGGTGCCCCGTGCGGAACTTGGGTGCCGTTCATCGTGTTCCGGTCAGCCCCCGATGTGCCAAGCGGGTTTCAGTTCGGTCGGAAGCATGGGCGCGACACGCAGTTCCGCCGAAACGCCCGAAGGATGGTGGACGTTCACGCTAACCTCGGCCGCAGTGCGCCCCTGGGAGTAGCGGGCGGCGATGCGCGCGGCAAGCACAAGGTCGGCATCGGTCGGTTGGCCGTCAATCAATGTCAGCGGCCCGGTGTGGCTCACCGTGTCGAGATGGACGAACCGCCGCCGGTAGCCGGCCAGGAAGTTGTTCTCCCCCTCTTCCCGACCGACGATCAACTTGTAGTGCGGTGCCGGTCGAATGTGACGACCGACCTTGAGCAGCATGATGTCGTCGAAGTCGTAGTCGCGCACGCCCCGCGCCTGCCAGAGATCGGCCAATTTGCCGGCATAGCGTTCGTCGGTCAGGAAACAGCAGCCGCCGGCGGGTTGCGCGTAGTCGCTGAATCCGAAGGATTCGGCCAGTGCCATCTGCGGCTTGCGGTCGCGGCCGTGGAAACCGAAGAGCTGGTCGCGGTCCACCCAGCCTTCCCGTTCGGGGAGCG
>JAPOYW010000123.1 GCA_026706425.1 Gammaproteobacteria bacterium | reverse complement strand
TCGCCGTGACCATGGCGCTGTCCTGGTAGACCCGGTAGATGGCATCCCCGGTCCGGGCATGGCTGTGGTAGCGCAGCGACAGGTGCTCGGCCTTCTCAACCATGGTCACCCGGAGCCGCTGGTTGATGCGCTGGATGATCCAGGTGTAGTAGTAGTGCAGGAAGCCGAGCTGCAATACCACCATGTTGAGGAAGTAGCCGACCGTGACGTAGAGCACGAAACGATTGCGGACCACGACGCGCTGCTCCTCGCTGAGTTCCTCGACCTCCGCATAGCTCGAATCAACCATCAACAGCGTCGTCTGGGCGGGCTCCAGGGGGTGTCCGAGCATGATCTTGTTGTTCAGGACGTCGTCCACGAGCACCATGACGAGGCCGACGGCGGTATACGACGTCAGCTGGAGGGCCAGCCAGCACAGGATGTGCAGGAACTGGGGCTTGAGATACGGCCAGGTGCGGACGAAAACTCGCACGACACCCAGCAGTCCGAAGGTTTCGGATGAGCGGGCTGAGCGACCCTTCGAAGCCTCCACGAACTCCCGTCGAATTGAAAAGTGACCCCGTTTAGTCTAGCTTACGGAGTCGCACAGGCAAGCAAAGGGGGGAGCCGAGATGTTGCCGACCACGCATTGTGCGAAACCCAACCACCGCCACGGGTTCAGCCGCATCGCGGCTATCTTCGGCGCTCTTGTTCTGGCGGTTCCGGGAACTGCCGAGGAAGGCACCGACGACGACCGGGTCCACGAAGTCATCATCGTCACGGCCGAGAAACGCGAGGAGGACATCCTCTCGGTGCCGGTCACCATGACCGCGTTCAGCCAGGACATGCTCGAGGAACTCGGCATGACCGGCGACGAGGACCTCGAGCAACTCGTCCCGGGCCTGCAGTTCGCCTACGACTCCGAGGGCAACGGCATCACGATCCGCGGCATCGGCACCCAGAAGGCCGTCCAGTACAACGCCGACCTGGCGGTGGCGTTCTACGTCGACGGCGTCTACACCAACGACGTCTACGGCTTGGCGCCCAACCTGTTCGACGTGGAGCGCGTCGAGGTGGCGCGCGGGCCGCAGGGGACGCTCAACGGACGGAACTCGATCGCCGGGGCGGTGAGCTACGTGAACCGCAAGCCCAGCGACGACTGGGATGCCCAGGTCTTGGTCGAGTTCACCGACACCGTCACCCAGCGCTACAACGCCGCGTGGGGCGGACCGCTGACCGACGAGGTGAGTTTCCGGTTGACCGGCGGCTACTACGAGGGCGACGGCTGGCAGGAGAACACCGGCATCGGCGACGACTACGCGGCACCGGATCAGTACACGTTCGCGCCGCAGTTGCGCTACGAGACGGATCGCCTGGACATCAACCTGCGTCGCCAGATCGCCAGAGACCGGGGGACGAGCCGGGCAGCCGTGCGGATGGTCGACGTCGACCGGGATTCGCCCACGTACCTGCTTGGCGGCATCTGGCCCGTGACGAACTATCTCTACCTGTATCGAAAGCCGCTGCCGGGAATCGCGAACTGCGATCCCCGGCAATTCCGGGACCGCGGCGGCTTTTGCGACGAGTTGGAGAACAAGGTCCTAAGCAACCGGTCCAGCGTCCAGGACAACGAAACGGACCGCTGGTCGCTGAACGCCGATGTCGATGTGGGCGACCTGCTGGGCAACGAATCCGGTGCGCTGACGGTTCGCTATACGTATGGCAGCACGGTCACGGACACCGCCGGCTCGCGCGACGGCGACAACACCGACCGCGTACCGAGCGCCGAAGACCCCTTCACGCCGCAGGATTGCGTCGATCAGATCGGACTTGCGGCATGCCAGGCGCAGGGCGTGAGGTACCAGGACCAGGAAACGGCATTCTTCTGGGACAACGACGAGAATTCCCACGAACTGCAGTTGTTCTCGAACTTCGACGGTCCGTTCAACTTCGTCGCGGGTGCCTATGCCTACGAGAACGAGGCCCACTGGCGGGGCAAGTACGGCGCCAACTACGCCAATCCCTTCAACTTCACCAGCGCGGAGGACGCCGTCGCGCGACTCGACCGGGACGAAGACGGCGCGCCGGACTACGCGAACTGCGAGGAGTTCTACCAGACGTACGTGCTCGGCCCGGACGATCCCGCCACGGAGATCATCGAAGGCCGCAGCTTGAACCCGAACGAGTATCAGGGCTGCGAACCGGGCGACAACCACCTGCTGAAGGGCGGTTCCGCCAGCGGCGCAGGCTACGAGACCCGGGCGCTGTTCGCCAACGGCGAGTACGAGTTGAACGACGAATGGCGCGTCTCCGGCGGTCTGCGCTGGACCGAGGACAAGAAGGACCAGCGCGGCGTCAGCGGCACATTCGGCGTGTCCAACGTTCTCGGCGTGCCCATTACCCGGTTCCGGGGCCTCTCCAACCGAAACGACAGTTGGGGCGGCACCATCGGCCACGTCAGCCTCGAGTACACGCCGACGGACAACCGCCTGTACTACGGTCGGATCTCGACGGGATTCCGCGCCGGCGGATTCAACCAGATCTCGGGCGGCACCAGCGCCGAGGACATCGCCAACAACATCGTCCCGGCGACATTCGAGGAAGAGACCCTCGTCAACTACGAGGCGGGCGTTAAGGGCCGGTTCCTCGACGACCGGCTGGTGCTGCAGACCGGCGCCTATCTGCAGGTCTTCGACGGCTTCCACTTCAACGGCCGGCAGCTGATCTCCGAAGCGCATCGGGGCAACCGCGCGAGTCCGATACTCGAGTACACGGCGAACGTCGACGGCACCGAGATCTGGGGCGCGGAGGTGGAATGGGCCTTCTATGCCACCAACCAGTTCAGGATCTCCGGCTACTACAACTACCTGGACTCGTCCCTGGGCCCGCACATGGCCTATATCGACGGCGACCGCGACGGCGACACCCTGGGCACGTTCCTCCACAGTTGGATCGACGAGGAAACCGGCCAACGGATGGAAACCGAGATCACCAACATGCGCGACAACACGGGCAACCGGCTTCCGCAGATGCCGAACCACAAGGGCGCCGTGACGCTCGCCTACACCCAGCCACTCCAGACGGCGGGCACGGTGGAGGCGCTCACCACCTGGAGCTACACGGGTTCGCGCTATCCAACCATCGGAAATCTCGGCTACCGGGTACTCCCGGCCTACAGCCGCGTGGACGTTCGTACCACCTGGCAGTCGGCTAACGAGGTGTGGGCCGTGACCGGCTACGTCCAGAACCTTTTGGACGAGATCGGCATCCAGGAATACGCCTACGATTGGGGCTGGTTGACGGAGCCCCGGCAGATCGGCATACAGGTCCGCTATCGGCCCCAGATGTAGGGAGGCGGCGGAAGGATTGTCGCGCACAAAGGAAGCCCCTGCGCCCAAAGGGCTTCGACACGACCCGCCGCCCAACGTTGCGGGTCGCGTCTTGGCTTTCGCGTTGGCCATTGCCGTCGCCGGGTGCGGCGGTGGCGGCGGCGGTGGAACTCCTGAACCCCCGCCGCCGCCGGGGCCGCCCACGCCGCCCGTCTCCGAGACCGGAATCCGATTCACCCGGGTGCTCGACTCGGGACTCGACCGGTCGTTCGTCGCGCGCTTCCTGAGCATCAAGGATCCGGAGCGGTTCAGCAACGGCATCGCCGCGGTGGACTACGACGCCGACGGCGACGTCGACTTGTACATCGTCGGCGGACGCACGCAGCCCAACCACCTCTACCACAACCAGGGCGACGGAACGTTCGCCGAGGTGGGGGCCAGCGTCGGATTGAACGTTTCACACTGGGGCAGCGGTCCGGTGTTCGGGGATGTGGACGGCGACGGCGATCTGGACCTGTTCATCGGCTCCGGCGACGGCGATCCGGTCTACCTGTTCGAGAACCGGCTGAACGCCGCCGACGAACCCACCGGCGTCTTCGTCGACCGGACGGTCGGCTCCGGGATCACCATTACGACCGACAACACCGTCTCGGCGGCATTCCACGACTACGATCGCGACGGCTACCTGGATCTCTTTCTCGCGCATTGGGGCGCCGTACGCCAACGCGGCGAGGACACCGAGACCGTGTGGCGCAACAACGGCGACTTCACGTTCACCAGCACCAGTATCGAGACCGGTATCGCCGACGCCCTCGTGAAAGGCGGTCGGGACTGGTCCTTCACCCCCAACCTCTCCGATATCGACGGCGACGGCGACGGCGACCTGCTGATGGTCTCCGACCTCGACAACAGCGAGGTGCTGGTCAACAACGGCGACGGCACGTTCACCGCGAGCACGGATCGGACCGTGATCGTCGACCAGGCGGGGATGGGGGCCGCCGTCGGCGACTACGACAACGACGGCGACATGGATTGGTTCGTGACCTCCATCTACAACCTCGACGTGGGTGGCCAGCACTTCGGCAACCGGCTGTACCGCAACGACGGCACCGGCGTGTTCACCGATGTCACCACCGAGTCCGAAGTCGAGGACGGCGGCTGGGGCTGGGGCAGTTGCTTCGCGGACTTCGACAACGACGGCCATCTCGACATCTTCCATGTCAACGGCTGGCACTACGAACTCAACAAGGATTTCACCATCGACCAGATCCGGTTCTTCCATTCCCGGGGCAACGGCATCTTCGATGAGCGCGCCGAGGAGGTCGGCCTCGTCAACAAGAGCCAGGGGCGCGCCGTCGCCTGCTTCGATGCCGAACGCGACGGCGACATCGACATCCTCATCGTGAACAACAGTTCCGACCACCTGGTCTACTACCGCAACGACACCGACACGACCAACCGCTACCTCGGCATCCAGCTCGATGCCGACGGCACCAACCCCCACGGGGTCGGCGCCAGGATCACCGTCTCCACACCCCAGGAAGAGCAGTTGCGCGAGTTGCGCGCGGGCAGCAACTACGTCTCCCAGAATCCCCTTGAGGTGCACTACGGACTCGGCAACGCCCGTTTCGCGGACGTCGTCGTCGACTGGCCCGATGGAACGACCAACCGGCTGCGCGCAGTCGAGGCCGACCAGCTACTCACGGTCAGCCAAGGCCGGGACGTGGTACTGCGCCTGAACGTCGTGCAGGGCGACGGGGACGGCATCTACGCCGAGGGCGACGAGATCGCCATCGAGGCCGCGCCGCCGGTCCACAACTATCACTTCAGCCATTGGACAAGCAGCGAAGGCGGCACCTTCGCCGACCGCTTCGCCTCGGAAACCGTATTCACCATGCCCGGCAATTCCACGACCCTGATCGCCAACTACCTACCGGGTGTCGCGTTGGACGAAGACGTCTCGGTGGCGCGACGCTGGAACGAGGTGCTGCTGCAGTCGATCCGCAACGACTGGGCGCGCCCCACCGTCCACGCCCGCAACCTGTTCCACACCTCGGCCGCCATGTACGACATCTGGGCCGCGCACTCGGACGTGGCGACGCCTTGGCTGCTGGGCCGTACCCGGGCCGGGTCGACCTGCGAGTTCTCGACACTCGAGGCGCCGGACGATGTGGATGCGGCCCGGGAAGAAGCGATCAGCTACGCCGTCTACCGGATCATCTTCCAGCGCTTCCGCCGTTCGCCGGGCGTCGGCCGCATTCGCCGCGACATCAATACGCTGATGGGGGCGCTCGGCTACGATCCGGCGATCCACTCCACCGACTACGCCTCCGGTTCGGCGGCGGCGCTCGGCAACCACATCGCGCGCTGCTATCTCGACTTCGGCCTGCTAGACGGCGCCAACGAGGAAAACGACTACGTCAACACGGTCTACGAACCGGTCAATCCCGGCCTCGAACCCCACCTGCCCGGCAACCCGAACATCGTCGACCTCAACCGCTGGCAACCCCTGTCGCTGGAAACGTTCATCGACCAGGCAGGCAACCCCGCCCAGTCCGAACCGGAATTCTTGAGTCCCGAATGGGGCATCGTCGTTCCCTTCGCCCTGGTGCGCGACGACGTCACGATCTACGAGCGCGACGGCTTCGAGTACTGGGTCTACCACGATCCGGGCATGCCGCCGACCATCGATGGAACCTTGTCGGCGAGCTACAAGTGGGGGTTCTCGCTGGTCGCCATCTGGTCGGCGCATTTGAGCCCGGACGACGGCGTCACGATGGACATCTCCCCGGCAAGCCTCGGCAACATCGACGACTATCCCCGGACCTTCGAGGACTACCCGGACTTCTACAACACCCTCCAAGGCGGCGACCCAGGTACCGGCTACGACACCAATCCGGTCACCGGCGCACCCTACGCTCCGCAGGTCGTCCCGCGCGGCGACTACAGCCGGGTGCTCGCCGAATTCTGGGCCGACGGACCGGACTCGGAGACGCCGCCGGGCCATTGGTTCACGATCCTGAACGAGGTCAACGACCACGAACTCCTAGTGCGCCGCTACCGGGGCACGGGCCCGGAACTCGGCCACCTGGAGTGGGACATCAAAGCCTACTTCACCCTCGGCGGCGCCATGCACGACGCGGCCATCACCGCCTGGGGGATAAAGGGCTGGTACGACTACATCCGCCCGATCTCCGCCATCCGCGCGATGGCGGACAAAGGGCAGAGCTCCGATTCCGAACGTGCCTCCTACGACGTCGACGGCATCCCCCTCGAGGACGGCTACGTCGAACTCGTGGATGCCGACGACGACTTGGCCGGCGAAGACGGCCAGCATGTCGACAAGATCAAGCTCTTGGCCTGGCGGGGTCCGGACTTCATCGACGACCCGGAAACGGACCAGGCGGGCGTCGACTGGATCCTCGCCGAGAACTGGTGGCCCTATCAGCGACCGACGTTCGTCACCCCGCCCTTTGCGGGCTACATCTCGGGACACTCAATCTACTCCCGGGCGGCCGCCGAGATACTGACGGCGCTCACCGGTAGCGAGTACTTCCCCGGGGGCATGAGCGGCTTCGAGATCCGCGCCAACGAATTCCTGGTCTTCGAGGAAGGCCCCTCGGTGGACATGACCCTGCAGTGGGCGACGTACCAGGACGCCTCCGACCAAACCAGCCTGTCCCGGATCTGGGGCGGCATCCACCCGCCCGCCGACGACATCCCCGGGCGGCTGATCGGCATCGAAGTGGGGCAAAACGCATTCGCCTTCGCGGAGTCTTATTTCCAAGGCACGGCGCAGCCATAATCTGCTGGCACCGTTTCGAATCCCGCGTACGGGGCCAACACAATGCGCACGACCATCTCGCTTCCGGATGAACTGGCCGAACTCGTCCGGGTCGAGGCACGACGCCGGGGAATCAGTTTCTCCGCCATAGTGCGCGAATCGTTGGAGAACACGCTCCGCGAACCACCGAAGCTGCCTTGGCAGGGCATCGTGAGTGTCCCCGAGCTTGCCGCGCATGCGCTTGACGGGGCGCTCGCCGAAAGTTGGGCCGAAGACATTGCCGGGAATGTGTGACTCCGCCCGTGAGTAGCCAAACCTCGGCATCCCGTCTCGTCGCGCGGGTCTCCTACCCGGGTGTGCTGGCCATCGCCCTCGCCGTCTTCGCAGCGATGGTCAACGCCGGCGTGCACGTCACCGTCGCCTCGTACGTCGCCGGACTCGCCGGTGCGTCACTCGTCACGCTGCATGAGTTCAAGTTCCCGTACCGCCGCCAATGGCACCCGGCCATGACCGACGTGCGGGCCGACCTCGTGTTCATGCTCGTCGTCCAGGTCGCCCTCCCCTACCTGCTGTCGATCACCCTGGTCATCTTCCTTGCCGAGCAGCTCCGCACGACCGGCATCGCGACTCAGGGCATCTGGCCGCACGAACTCCCGGTGGCCGCGCAAGCCGCGCTGATGCTTCTCGCGGCCGACTTTCCGCGCTACTGGCTGCATCGGGCGTTCCACAAATTCGAGTTCATGTGGCGCTACCACGCCGTACACCACTCGCCGCACCGCCTCTACTGGCTGAACGTAGGCCGCTTCCATCCCATCGAGAAGGCCGTCCAGTTCGCCGTCGACACCCTGCCCTTCGCACTGCTCGGCGTCTCCACCGAGGTGCTCGCCGCCTACTTCGTCTTCTACGCGGTCAACGGCTTCTTCCAGCATTCGAACTGCAACGTGCGCTTGGGGCCGCT
>JAPOYW010000063.1:310-8054 GCA_026706425.1 Gammaproteobacteria bacterium | reverse complement strand
GCACCGCGGTGCGGCGCGCCGTCTCGAGGATCGGCCGCAGCAGCGGCCAGGCGGTCGACCACGTCTCCATCTGACGCGCCGTCGCGAACATCCGGGCGCCCATGTCCGGCCCGAACCACGGCACGCGCATCGACGGATCAACCGCCGCAAGCTTGTCGCATAGTTCGCCCAGGTACCCGTACCAGCGCTCGCCGAGCGCCGATCCCTCGGGAATGTCCGATGGATTGGCACCCGCTCCGCCGATCCAGATGGCGCGTTCGCCAGCACGCACCATGGCGCGGAACCGATCCGGATCCTCCACGGCAACCGTCGCGACCAGGTCCGTCGTGTGCAGGTGCGCGATGACGTCGTTCACCGTCCAGTTCTTGAACGGCGTTGGGCGATCCCAATCGCTCGGCTCCAAACTGCGAACGAGCTTGTAGAGTTCCTCGCCCTCCTCGCGCAAGTCCAGGGCTTGCTGCATCGTTCCCTCCAGACCAGATGCTGATCGGCTCCAAGGAGCCGCGACAAGCAAGCGAGTGTACGCGAACGCGGCAACGACCACGAAGCGGCGGGTCCAAATGACTCGGCCCCGGATTGAAACGGGGCGATGTTCCCTGGCCGTTCCGTGATCATCGCGGCTGGCGCTTACCTCCTTCCGGAGCGCCATATCGCAACGCAAAAGGACCTCACCCCAACCATGCGGTTGTCAGTCTCGGCGAGCGCGCCTACAATGCGCCGCTCGCGCGACGGGGTGCCCGTTGCGCGCCTTGACGGTCGGGCGGTTTGCGCCGACCACCTTGGATGTTTTGAGGACTTTGATGGCCACCATCAGCCAGCTAGTGCGAAAGCCGCGCAAGCGCCGGATCGAGAAGGACCGGGTGCCGGCGTTGCAGGGTAGTCCGCAGAAGCGGGGTACCTGCACGCGCGTCTATACCACCACGCCGAGGAAGCCGAACTCGGCGTTGCGCAAGGTGTGCCGGGTGCGTCTCACCAATGGCTACGAGGTCAGCTCCTATATCGGCGGTGAAGGCCACAACCTGCAGGAGCACTCCGTGGTGCTGATCCGGGGCGGCCGCGTCAAGGATCTTCCCGGTGTGCGCTACCACACCATCCGCGGCACGCTCGACACGTCGGGTGTTGCGGACCGTCGGCAGCGACGGTCCAAGTACGGCACCAAGAGGCCGAAATAGCCGCACGACCGTATCGATCCTAGTAAGGCCGCCCGAGGTGGCGGACCAACCTGAAGCTTAGTTCCTTGGTATTCGCCAGGGCGACTTAAGGAGACCCAGCAAAAATGCCCAGACGCAAAGTCGTCGCCAAGCGCGAGATTCTTCCCGATCCCAAGTACCACAACCAGACGGTGGCGAAGTTCATCAACCACGTCATGGTCAACGGCAAGAAGCCGGTGGCGGAGCGGATCGTCTACGGTGCCTTGACGCGCATCGAGGAACGCGACCACCGGGATCCCATCGAGACCTTCGACAAGGCGCTTGAAGCCGTCGCGCCGTTCGTGGAGGTGAAGTCGAGGCGGGTCGGGGGCGCGACCTACCAGGTGCCGGTGGACGTGCGGCCTTCCCGACGCCAGGCGCTGGCGATGCGCTGGCTGGTGGACAGCGCCCGGGGGCGAAGCGAGAAGTCGATGGCGGCACGCCTGGCGGGCGAATTGGTCGACGCGTCCGATGGCCGCGGTTCAGCCGTCCGCCGCCGCGAGGAGACCCATCGGATGGCCGAGGCCAACAAGGCGTTTTCGCACTTCCGCTACTGACCACAGACTCCGGCAAGTGAGACTCCGGCAAGCAAGCAAGTTTAAGTAGGCAAAGTTGACGCGGGCGTTAAAGGAACGCCCGCATTGAGGACTCAAAAATGGCTCGCAGCACTCCCATTGGCCGCTACCGCAACATCGGCATCGTCGCCCACGTCGACGCGGGCAAGACGACCACGACCGAGCGCGTGCTGTTCGACACCGGACTCTCCCACAAGATCGGCGAGGTCCACGACGGCGCGGCGGTCATGGATTGGATGGAGCAGGAACAGGAGCGCGGCATCACCATTACCTCGGCCGCAACGACGTGCTTCTGGCAGGGCATGAACCAGCAGTACGACCAGCACCGCATCAACATCATCGACACGCCCGGCCACGTCGACTTCACCATCGAAGTCGAGCGTTCGCTGCGCGTGCTCGACGGCGCGGTCGTGGTCTTCTGCGGAACGGCCGGCGTCGAACCCCAGTCCGAGACCGTGTGGCGGCAGGCGAACCGCTACGAGGTGCCGCGTATCGTGTTCGTCAACAAGATGGACCGCGACGGCGCCGACTTCCTGCGCGTGGTCGACCAGATCCGCGAACGCCTGGGTTCCACGCCCGTGGCCATGCAGCTTGCCATCGGCTCCGAAAAGGACTTCAAGGGAGTCATCGACCTCGTCAAAATGCAGGCCATCTACTGGAACGAGGACGATCAGGGTCTCACGTTCACGGCCGACGACATTCCCGACGACCTCGCCGAAGACGCCGCGCACTGGCGCGAGGAACTGGTCGAAGCCGCCGCCGAGGCGAACGAGCAGTTGATGGAGAAGTACCTCGACGACAGCGAACTGTCCGAGGACGAAATCCGCCAAGGCATCCGCATCCGCACGTTGGCCAACGAAATCGTGCCGGCGCTCTGCGGTTCGGCGTTCAAGAACAAGGGCGTCCAGGCCATGCTCGACGCGGTCATCGACTATCTGCCGTCGCCGCCCGAGGTGAAGGCCATCGAAGGCGTACTCCCGGACGGCGAGACCCGAGCGGACCGGCGGTCCGACGACGGCGAACCGTTCGCGGCGTTGGCGTTCAAGATCGCCACGGATCCGTTCGTCGGCACGCTGACCTTCTTCCGCGTCTATTCCGGCGTGCTGAACTCCGGCGACCAGATATTCAACGCCACCCGCGACCGGCGCGAGCGGATCGGCCGGATGGTTCAGATGCACTCCAACAGCCGCAACGAGATCAAGGAGGTCCGGGCCGGGGACATCGCCGCTGCAATCGGTCTCAAGGACACGACCACCGGCGACACGCTGTGCGACGGCGACAACATGATCACCCTCGAACGGATGGACTTTCCGGATCCCGTGATCTCGGTGGCCGTCGAGCCGAAGTCGGTCGCCGACCAGGAGAAGATGTCGACGGCGCTCGGCAAGCTTGCCCAGGAAGACCCGTCGTTCGCAGTGGCCACCGACGAGGAGTCGGGCCAGACCATCATCTCGGGCATGGGCGAACTGCACCTCGACATCCTGGTCGAGCGCATGCGCCGGGAGTTCGGCGTCGAGGCCAACATCGGCAAGCCGCAGGTCGCCTACCGGGAGACCATCCGCTCTTCGATCGACCAGGAGGCCAAGTACATCCGCCAGACCGGGGGCCGGGGCCAGTACGGTCATATCTGGGTGAAACTCGAGCCGACCTACGGCGAAGAGGACGCGCCCAATTTCGAATTCGTCGATGCCATCGTCGGCGGCGTCGTCCCCCGGGAGTACATTCCGGCCGTATCGAAGGGTCTCGAAGAGCAGATGGCGAACGGCGTCATCGCCGGGTATCCCCTGATCAACGTCCGCGCGACGCTGCACGACGGGTCTTTCCACGAGGTGGATTCGAGCGAGATGGCGTTCAAGATCGCCGGCTCCATGGCGATGCGAGAAGGAGCGGTTCGAGCCAACCCCGTGCTGCTCGAACCCATCATGTCCGTGGAGGTGGTGACACCGGAGGACTACATGGGCGACGTAGTGGGCGACCTCAACCGCCGGCGGGGCATGATCGACGGCATGGACGAAAACCCGGCCGGCAAGATCATACGGGCGTCGGTTCCGCTCGCCGAAATGTTCGGCTACTCCACCGACGTGCGTTCGGCCACCCAGGGTCGGGCGACCTTCACGATGGAGTTCGCGCGCTATGCCGAGGTACCGGACAACATCGCGCAGGGAATCATCAAGAGATCATGACAACAGACGGCATTTTCGGGGGGCGAAACGGGATCTTATCGGCGACGCGTTGAGCGCGGTCTCACGGCGTTGTAACCAAACGCCTAGATGCGTAGAATCCGCGCTCCGTTTTGGATGCGGGCAATCTCAAGCTACCGGTTGGCGTTAGGAAACGCCAACAAAAACAAGGGGTTGCCCGAGCAGACGAATTCCCGGGAAGACTGTGGTTCAGAACCAGCGCATACGTATTTGCTTGAAAGCCTTCGATCATCGGTTGATCGACGTGTCGACGGAGGAGATCGTCGAGACGGCTAGGCGTACCGGCGCGCAGGTGCGCGGGCCGATTCCGTTGCCCACCCGAAAGGAACGCTACACCGTGCTGATCTCGCCGTTCGTGAACAAGGATGCGCGCGATCAGTTCGAGATCCGGACCCACAAACGGCTGCTCGACATCGTCGTACCCACGGGCAACGACAAGACCGTCGACGCGCTGATGAAGCTCGATCTGGCCTCCGGCGTGGACGTGCAGATCAGCGTCCCCCGGTCGGCCTGACGAACCTGAGCTCTTCGATTCGGATTGACTAGGCAAGGCGGACGAAATGGCCATCGGGGTCATCGGAACGAAGAGCGGCATGACGCGGGTTTTCACGCAAGCGGGGGAATCCGTGCCCGTCACCGTTATCGTGGCCACGCCCAACCGGGTCACGCAGGTGAAGACCGAAGCCAGCGACGGCTACCACGCGGTCCAGGTGACGACCGGCCAGGCGAATGCCAACAACGTGAACCGGCCCCAGGCGGGGCACTTCGCCAAGGCAGGGACCGAAGCCGGCCGCGGGCTTTGGGAGTTCCGGCTCGCCGAGGCGCCGGACGAGGACATCAAGCCCGGCGCCGAACTCGGCGTCGGCCAGTTCGAGAAGGGGCAGGTCGTCGACGTTGCCGGGGTCAGCAAGGGCAAGTCCTTCGCAGGCACCGTCAAGCGGTGGAACTTCCGCACCCAGGACGCCACCCACGGCAACTCCCTCTCCCACCGCGCGCCCGGCTCCATCGGCCAGTGCCAGACCCCCGGCAAGGTGTTCAAGGGCAAGAAGATGGCCGGCCACCTAGGCAACAGCCGCGTAACCACCCAGAACCTGACGATCGTCGACATCCTCCCCGATGAGAACCTGATCCTTGTCAAGGGTGCCGTTCCCGGGGCGCCGGGGGCCGATGTTTGCATCAAGCCCGCCGCGAAACGGAGGCGCGGATGAGCCTCTCGGTGGCTTCGGCGGACGGCGACGCGGTGCAAGTCTCGGAAGCGGCTTTCGGCCGGGAGTTCAACGAACCCCTGGTGCACCAGGCCGTGGTGGCCTGGCTTGCGGGTGCGCGTAGCGGCAGCAAGGCGCAGAAGTCCCGTTCCGACGCCCGTGGCGGCGGCCGCAAACCCTGGCGGCAGAAGCGTACCGGTCGCGCCCGGGCGGGTTCGATTCGCAGCCCGATCTGGGTGGGTGGCGGTCGCACGTTCGCGGCAAGGCCGGCGGATCATTCCCAGAAGCTGAACCGCAAGATGTTCCAAGGCGCGATCCATTGTATTTTTTCCGAACTTCTCCGCCAGAATCGCCTCGTCTCAATCCCCTCTCTCTCCCTCGACTCTCCCAAGACCAAGCTTCTCGCCACCCGGCTCGACGAACTCGGGATCGAGGACGTCCTGATCCTGACGGTCGGGTCCGACCGAAACCTGGAGCTGGCGGCCCGCAACCTGCACGACGTCGAAGTGCGCCACGTTGCCGGTATCGATCCGGTCTGCCTGCTTGCCCACGAAAAGGTGCTCGCCACCCTACCCGCCCTCAAAGTCATCGAGGAGCGGTTGTCGTGAGCCTCGGACCCGAAGAACGCCGCTACGCCGTGCTGATCGAACCCCATATCACGGAGAAGGTGACCGACCTCGGCGAATCGAGCAACCAATACGCCTTCAAGGTCGCCAAGGACGCCACCAAGCGCGAAATCAAGTCGGCGGTCGAGTCCCTGTTCAACGTCAAGGTCGCGAACGTCACCACGCTGAACGTCAAGGGCAAGCGCAGGCGGACGGTTCGCGGCTCCATGACCAGGCTCGCCGGCTGGAAGAAGGCGTATATCCGCCTCGCCGAGGGAGAGAACCTCGACTACATGGCGGTGGAGAGCTAGCGGTGGCACTCAATCCGATCAACGGCACGGGCCAAGACTTCATGCCAAAGCCGGCATGTCGACCAACCCTGCAACGCGGACAAGGGGGTTGAGAGTGCCCGTCGTGAAAGCCAAGCCCACCTCCCCGGGACGCCGCTTCGTCGTGAAAGTGGTGGATCCGTCCTTGCACAAGGGATCGCCCTACAAGCCGCTCATCGAGAAGCAGAGCCACACCGGCGGTCGCAATACGGCCGGTCGGATCACGACACGGCACCGCGGCGGCGGCCACAAGCAGCACTATCGGAAGATCGATTTCAAACGCGACAAGGACGGCATCCGCGCAACCGTCGCGCGCCTCGAGTACGACCCGAATCGCACCGCCAACATCGCGCTCTTGAAATACGCCGACGGCGAGTACCGCTACATCGTGGCACCTCGCGGCTTGAGGACCGGCGACCAGGTGATGTCCGGATCGACCGCCCCGATCCGACCGGGGAACGCCATGCCGCTGCGCAACGTACCCGTCGGCAGCGTGGTCCACTGCGTGGAACTCAAACCCGGCAAGGGTGCCCAGCTGTCTCGCAGCGCCGGGTCGTCCTGCCAATTCGTCGCCCGGGAAGGCAAGCACGCGTTGCTTCGCCTTCGCTCGGGGGAGATGCGCCAGGTAGGCGTCGAATGCCGGGCGACCTTGGGCGAAGTCGGCAACAGCGAACACAACCTGCGCTCGCTGGGCAAGGCCGGCGCCAAGCGATGGCGCGGCATTCGCCCGACGGTGCGCGGGGTTGCCATGAACCCGGTGGACCATCCCCATGGCGGCGGGGAAGGCAAGTCGTCCGGTGGCCGTCATCCCGTATCGCCCACGGGCGTGCCCACCAAAGGCTTCAAGACGCGCAAGAACAAGCGAACCGATCGACTGATCGTTCGTCGGCGCGGCGGGTCTAGGAGGTAGAACGATGCCGAGGGCGTTGCGAAAGGGTCCGTTCGTGGATCTGCACCTGATGGGCAAGGTAGCCGAAGCCGCCGCCAACAAGGATCGGCGACCCATTCGGACCTGGTCGAGACGATCCATGATCGTGCCCGACATGGTGGGCCTGACCATAGCCGTCCACAACGGACGACAGCATGTGCCGGTGTTCATTTCCGAGGACATGGTGGGTCACAAGCTGGGCGAATTCGCGCCGACCCGGACGTTTCGGGGCCATGCGGCCGACCGCAAGGCGCGGCGCTGATCACGGACCCGAGAGCTAAGTCGGTGAACATCATGGAAGTGAGTGCTACGGCCAAGCGACTGCCCATCTCGCCCCGCAAGATCCGACTGGTCGCCGACCAGGTGCGCGGCAAGGAGGTCGGCGCAGCGCTCGACTTCCTGAACTACAGCACGCAAAAGGGTGCGACGCTCGTGC
This sequence comes from Gammaproteobacteria bacterium, assembly GCA_026706425.1. Lineage (GTDB taxonomy): Bacteria > Pseudomonadota > Gammaproteobacteria > Pseudomonadales > Azotimanducaceae > VXYL01. The sequence continues at coordinate 585 of JAPOYW010000063.1, read as the reverse complement.
TCAAGGTCCTGGAGTCGGCCATCGCGAACGCGGAAAACAACGAGGGCGCAGACGTCGACGAACTCAGGGTGTCGAGCATCTACGTCAACGAGGGGCGGACCATGAAGCGCGGCAGGCCACGCGCCAGGGGCCGCATCGACCGGGTACTTAAACGCACCAGCCACGTAACCGTGACGGTGACGGACGACTAGGCGGGGACAATCATGGGTCAAAAAGTCAGCCCCACGGGCCTGCGCCTGGGGATCATCAAGAACCACAACTCCGTGTGGTACGCG
>JAPOYW010000063.1:0-300 GCA_026706425.1 Gammaproteobacteria bacterium | reverse complement strand
ACAAGGACTATGCCGACTATCTGCTGAACGACCTCGACGTTCGCGAGTTCATCTCCAAGCGGTTGGCGGCCGCGTCCGTCAGCCGGATCGAAATCGAACGCCTGGCCCAGACGGCGCGGATCACGGTTCATACGGCGCGACCCGGCATCGTCATCGGCAAGAAGGGCGAAGACGTGGAACGGCTGCGCGCCGAGGTGACGCGCAGGATGGGCGTTCCCGTACACATCAACGTCGAGGAGATCCGCAAGCCGGAAGTCGACGCGCTGCTGGTGGCGCAGAACGTCGCCCAGCAACTCGAAC
>JAPOYW010000539.1 GCA_026706425.1 Gammaproteobacteria bacterium | reverse complement strand
GTTGATCCCGCCGGCTCTCGGAATCCGGGTGCCGACGACGATGCAGCCCCACGAGCAGGCGCTGCGGGTGCAGCGGTCGTTCCCCCACCGCACCCAGCCCGTGGCCCCGGCGTCGTCGGACGTCGTGTTCGAACAGCGCGTGGCGCCGAAGGACTCGACGGACCACGAGCTTCTGGTGTGGCGGGACGGCAGCCGGAAGATGACCGCGAATCTCGATTTCGACGGCAACGAGGCGGTGAAGGTGCGGCGTCTGAAGATGCAAGGCTTCGACACGGACGGCGGGGCCTGCACGGGGCGGGGCATCACCACCAAATCGGACGGCACGCTGATGGAATGCTTCAACCTGCGCTGGCGGCCGGTGGGGCAGGCGTCGTCGGACGTCGAATGCATGTGGACGGGGTGGGCGCCAACCGGGGTGATCAGTTCCTCTCAGGCCGACAGCAGCATCCGGCCTCAAAAGCCCGGGACTTGGCGCGGGACCGTGGCATGGTGCGACAGCGGGAAGATTACGCACGTCGATGTGGTGGCTTGCGGGAGGTCCGGCCGGGTGCGCGAGGGAAACGGGTTTTCGGGGCCGAGTGCAGCGTGCATATCGGGCCTGGAGGCGCCGTCGCCATGATCGGGGCTGAGTCGCTGTTCGCCGGGTCCCGCCGGGGTGGTGTCCCTAACGCGGGGGACGGCGGGCGAGGATTCGTTCGATGCGGCTGAGGACGCCGCGCAGGATGGCGACCTCGGTCTGGTCGGGGCGGATGCGGGCGAACATCCGGCGCAGACGGGTCATCGTGAGCCGGGGGTTCTTCGGATCCTGGAACTCCATCGCAGAGAGGACTTGGCCCAGGTGCCCGTCCAACGCGGCCATGTCCGCCGCAGTGGCGGGCGACCGGTCCCAGTCGGTTGGCAGGTCCTGCGCCGGTGGGTCCTCGGTCCCGGCGTCGGTGTTAGCTACTCGCGTCAACGCTCGGAGAATCTCGTAACAGACGACCTGGACGGCCATCGCGAGGTTGAGGGACGGATACTCGGGGTTGGCGGGAATCACCACGTGGAGGTTGCAGCGCTCGAGTTCCTCGTTGCTCAAACCGCGGTCTTCGCGGCCGAACAGGACGGCCACCGGCTTGCCACCGAGATCCTCTTCGGCGAGTTGCTCGGCGAACTGGTCGACGGTGGCGACCGGCCAAGGGACGCGTCGGCTGCGGGCACTGGTGCCGACCACCCAGCCGCAGTCCGCGATCGCCTCGTCGATCCGGTCGAACACTCCTGCGCCGCGGACGACATCGACCGCGCCGGCGGCACGCCAAATCGCCTGTGGATCCGGAAACCGACCCGGGTTCACGATGGCCAGATCGGCCAGACCCATCGTCTTCATGGCGCGCGCCGCCCCGCCGATGTTGCCGGGATGGCTCGGTTCCACCAACACGATACGAATGTCCTTCGCCTGGACACGCGACATTGGCTCGCTTCCTTCAACAACAGCCGTGGCGTAGGATACCGCGCCCCACCACAGACCCGGTCGCCCCGAGAGGGACGGCATTCGGCCGAACCCAGCCAACGAACATGGAACCCATGGTGAACATCGCCCTGCGGGCCGCGCGGCGCGCAGGCCGGATCATCCTCCGGTCGATGGACCGCGTCGACACGCTCACCATCCGCGAAAAGGCGCGCAACGACCTGGTCTCCGAGATCGACCTGGAGGCCGAGGATCTGATCGTGGACACCATCCTGAAGGCCTATCCGCATCATGCGATCCTGGCCGAAGAGCGGGGTTCGAGCGGACCGGCGGACCGGTCGGACGAGAGCCCCGCCGAAACGGATCAGCCGCCGTACACCTGGGTCATCGACCCCCTGGATGGCACCACCAACTTCCTTCACGGGATTCCGCACTTCTGCACGTCCATCGCGGTTACCCGAGGCGCCGCCCTGTTGCACGGCGTGGTGGTCGACCACGTCCGCAACGAGGAGTTCACGGCCAGCCGCGGCAGCGGCGCGCGCCTCAACGGCCGGCGAATACGCGTCGCCGCGCGCGACCGGATCGACGACTCGATCATCGCCGGCGGCCTGCCGTTCGCCAGCGTTGCCGCCCACATCGACACCTACAGCGACATCGTCAAGGAATTCATGGGACGCTGCCGCACGCTTCGGCGCCAGGGGTCGGCCGCGCTCGACCTCGCCTACCTGGCCGCCGGTCGAATCGATGGCTTCTTCGAGTTGGGCCTCAAGCCCTGGGACATCGCCGCCGCCGCGGTCATCATCCGAGAGGCAGGCGGGTTCATCGGCGACGCCGCCGGCGGCGAACGGTTCCTCGATTCCGGCAACGTGGTGGCCGCGAACCCCAAGGTCTTCCGGGCCATGCTGCGGATCATCCGCGCCAACGCCGTCGAGCACGGCGACCCGCTGATCGACGGTTGACCGGTTCCGATCCGGCCAATACGCTCCGGAACCCCGCTGGCGACCGCGAACGCGAACCGAATGGAGCGCCGAGAGTCGAAGGCCACCATGATGTCCAAGACGGATATCGGCATCCTGCTGCTGTCGTCCGCCTCCCTTGCCGTCGCGGGTTGCGGCGGTGGCGGCGGCGGTACTGAGCCCACGCCTCCACCGACGCCGGTCAATGCCAAGCCGGCCGTGCAAGCCATCGCGGACCAGGCCTTGACGATCGGCGACTCCGTGGAGGTGACGGTGTCGGTCAGCGATACCGACGCGACCGATACCCACACGCTCAGCGCCTCGGTGAGCAACGAGGCGGCGGCAACAGTCGCCGTGGACGGCATGGTCCTGACGATCAACGCGACCGACTCGGGCGTTGCGACCGTTACGGTAACCGCCACCGACAGCAGCGGTCGCGACAACGACACCTCGGACCCGGCGACATTCGACATCACCGTCGCCTCCGAGTCCGGCTGGGTGCGTGGCGTGTTCGAGGAGGCTTCGGTGTTCCGCAACTCGTGCGCGGTCCCTCGATCAGGCGCGGATCCGTCGACCGGCCTTGACTACGTCGACCGCCAGGGCACCACCCGGGACGAGAACAACTGGCTCAGATCCTGGAGCGACCACACCTATCTGTGGTACGCCGAGATCGAGGACACCGACCCCGACTGCTGCGACACGCCGACGTATTTCGAGCTCATGAAGACCACGCAAACGACGCCGTCAGGTGCCGAGAAGGATCGGTTCCATTTCTCCATGGACACCGAGGAGTGGAACGAGCTTTCCCAATCCGGCGTCTCCCCGGGCTACGGCGCCCGATTCGCGGTTCTGGCCCGTCGACCGCCCCGGGACATCCGCGTCGCCTACACGCAGCCGAATTCGCCGGCGACGCATCCCGATGCGGCATTCGTACGCGGCACGAAGATCCTTGCCATCGACGGCGTGGATGCGGTGCACGCCAACAGTCGGGCGGAGGTCGATGTCCTGAACGCCGGTCTGTTTCCCTCGGAACCCGGCGAGGAGCATCGGTTCACCGTCCTCGATCCGGGCTCCAGCGTCCGGCGAACCGTGACGTTGCGTTCGGCAAGCATCACCTCGGATCCGGTGCAGCATGTTCGCGTCATCGATACCGATACGGGTCCCATGGGCTATCTCCTGTTCCTCGACCACATCGCGACGGCGGAGAAGCGCCTGGTCGACTCGATCACCAAGCTCGCCGAGGACGAGATCGAAGACCTCGTGCTCGACCTTCGCTACAACGGCGGCGGCTACACCATCATCGCCAACCAGCTCGCCTACATGATCGCGGGCGCATCGGCGGCGCAGGGCCACGTGTTCAGCGAACTCCGCTTCAACGACAAGCACACCGTGTTCAACCCGGTGACCGGCGAGGTCTTGAGGCCGTCCCTGTTCCGGACAACGGGAGTCGGTCTTTCCGTGGCGCAGGGCGAACCCCTGCCCACGCTCGATCTCGACCGGGTGTTCGTGCTGACCGGACCCGGCACCTGTTCGGCGAGCGAGGCCATCATCAACGGCCTGCGCGGGATCGACGTCGAGGTGGTCCTCATCGGCGAGACCACATGCGGCAAACCCCATGGCTTCTATCCGGCGGACAACTGCGGCACCACCTACTTCACCGTGCAGTTCGAGATCGTCAACGGGGCGGGATTCGGCGACTACGCCGGCGGCTTCACCCCGGACAACGCCGCAAGCGCCGACGGCGTGCCCGTCGCCGGCTGCGCGGTGGCGGACGATTTCGATCATGCGTTCGGCGACACCCACGAGGCGCGTTTGAACGCCGCGCTGGGTTACCGGAGCGACTCCTCCTGCCCCGAACCACCCGACATGGCCGGCAACACCGTCTTGGCCAACGTCGACAGCCTCGAAGGCGGTCTGCTCCGGTCCAAAATGCATGGTCTGACGATCCCACAGGACGTCGTCGCGCCGTCCGGATGAGCCCGATGCGCGCCGCCATCCCGGCCTCTCTGCTCGCCGCCGCCTGTCAGAGCATCGGGTCCGACGAAACTGCGGACGTCGCGGCCCTGCGGTCCGCGTCAACGCCAGCAAGCACGACCGAAATCCGCGAGGTGGTCGAGAAAGCCCTACCCGGTCGCCGGATCCTGTTGGCGAACGATGCATTCACGGAATCGAGCCTGCTCGTGATCGAACGTCGGCGCCGCGAACGCCTCGAAGGTGTGCCTTCCTCGGGCGTCGCCGACGAACCGCCGCACCGTTTCCGGCTGGTTCTCGACGGCCAGCGGTGCGAACTCGTCCATCTGAACACCGGCAAGCGCCATGCGCTGCCTCGAACCCGATGTCGCGCGGAGGAAGCGGCCGAATAGCGTCAGGATGCCGGCGATCTTGCGCTAGCCCGCGAGGGCGAACGAGGACATCAGATCCAGACCTTCTCGGCGCGCTTAAGTCCGTAGAGCAAATGCACGAGCAGGCGCGACCCGAAGATGGCGGTGAACATCGACGTGAGGATGCCGATCGACAGCGTCACGGCGAATCCGGCGATCGGTCCGCTGCCGACGGTCAACAGGATCAGCGCCACGAACAGCGTGGTGACGTTGGCATCCAAAATGGTGAGGAAGGCACGGTCGTAGCCCGCCCCGATGGCCTGCGCCGGGGGGCTCGACTTCAACTCCTCCCGAATCCGCGAAAAAATGAGCACGTTGGCATCCACGGCCATGCCCACGGTGAGGATGATGCGCTTGTTGAGATCCACGACCCGGCCCTCGTAGGGCCATTGCTCGATCTCCGAGGGCCGGTCGTTGGCGGCCGCCTCGAGCCGGAACTCCAGATTCGCGCTCATCGCCGGGCGGGTTCAAGCGCTCCTGGAGGATTGCGCCCGCGCGCAGTTGGTCGTTGGCATCGGCCACGCGGATCAAGCCGCCTTGGTCGGCAAGCTCGGTTCCGACGACCGGAATGCCTTCGACCTCGAGCCCCTCGGCCAGTTCGCCGAGGAACTCATTGCTGACCGCGCGGTCGCTGTTGTCGACGCTGATCTGCACCGCGAAATCGGGCGAGAACAGGTTGGGTGCCGCGTAGAGGCCGCCCAACGTAACGACCATAGCGAAGACGAGGTAGCGCCACGTCGCGGCGCGCCCGGTGGGGGCTCGCCCGCGCGGGCGGCCCGGAAGGCCGAAGCCCGGCATTCCTAGGCCGCTAGACTGGTTGCGCGGGTTGAACACGATACGCCGATGTTCAGGGCGTCTCGTCGACCCCCTCCCGCTCCGGCAGGGCTAGGTCCTGCTTGGTGATGCCCATGGTGAGCAGCACGTTCGCGGCAACGTAGATGGATGAGTAGGTACCCACGACCACGCCGATGGTGAGCGCCGTTGCGAACCCCGAGATCTGCTCCCCGGCGACAATGAGCAGGACCACCAGTACCAGCAACGTCGTCAACGACGTGACCAACGTTCGACCCAAGGTCTGGTTCAGCGACTGGTTGATGATCTCGACGGGCGTGCCTCGCCGCACCGCCCGGAAGTTCTCCCGAATGCGGTCGGAGACCACGATCGTGTCGTTCAGCGAGTAGCCGATCACCGCCAGGAGCGCCGCAAGCTCCGGCAGGTTGAACGTCCATTGGAACAGCGAGAACGCGCCCACGGTGATGACCACGTCGTGGACCAGTGCGGCAACCGCGCCGACGGCGAACTTACCGGTGAACCGCCACATGATGTAGAACATCACCACGCCCAAGGCCACCAGGAGCGCGAGACCGCCGTTCTCGGCCAGTTCCTCGCCGACCGCGGGGCCCACGAACTGCAGGTCCCGCAGGGCCACGTCGCCGAACTCGGCGCGTACCGCCGCCACGACGCGGTCGCCCAAGTCGGACTGGTCCACGCCTTCGACCGGCGGCATCCGGACCAGCACCTCCGTCTCCGACCCGTAGTTCTGCACCACGCCCTCGGTGAATCCGGCGGCGCTCAAGAGCCCACGCACTTCCTCGGCCGTCACGGCCGACTCGAAGCCCATCTCCACGCGCACACCGCCGGTGAAATCAAGACCCCGGCTGATGCCCAGGAAAATCACCGAGCCGATGGAGACGACCACGAGCGCGATGGACATCGCCGCCGCGACCTTGCGCTTGCCCATGAAGTCGAACGTGGTCATCAGATCCAGACCCTTTCAACGCGCGACCGGCCGTAGACCAGGTGCACCAGCAGGCGGGAGCCGAAGATGGCGGTGAACATCGAGGTGATGATGCCGATGGACAACGTCACGGCGAATCCGGCGATCGGACCGCTGCCGATGGTCAACAGGATCAGCGCCACGAACAGCGTCGTGACGTTGGCATCCAGAATGGTGAGGAAGGCGCGGTCGTAGCCCGCGGGGATCGCCTGCGCCGGCGGATTGGACTTTAGCTCCTCCCGGATCCGGGAGAATATGAGTACGTTGGCGTCCACGGCCATGCCCACCGTTAGCACTATCCCGGCGATTCCCGGCAGGGTCAGGGTCGCCTCGAGCACCGACATCACCGCCACGAGGATGACCAGGTTCAAGGTCAGGGCGATGTTGGCGATCAGGCCGAACACCTTGTAGTAGACCAGCATGAACGCCAGCACCAGACCGAAGCCGATCGCGACCGCGATCATGCCGCGCTCGATGTTCTCCTCGCCGAGGGATGCGCCCACCGTACGTTCCTCCACGATGTACATGGGCGCGGCGAGAGCTCCGGCGCGGAGCAGGAATGCGAGTTCCTGGGCTTCCCGAACCGAGAGCCCGGTGATCCGGAAGTTGTAGCCGAGCGCCGCGCGGATCGTGGCGAGGCTGATCACCCGTTTGTCGGCCCGACTGGTGAGTTTCTCAACGCGTTCGCCGTCGACGATCTCGGTGGTGACGATGGACTTGTGCTCGATGAAGATCACCGCCATGCGGCGCCCGATGTTCGGCGCGGTGGCCTCGTGGAACATCTCCCCGCCCCGGCTGTCGAGCTTGATGTCGACCTGCGGCAGACCGTTTTCCGGATCGCGCCCCTGGGCGGCGTGGACGACATGGTCGCCGGTGAGAATGATGCGCTTGTTGAGGTCGACCACGCGGCCTTCGTAGGGCCACTGCTCGATCTCCGACGCCCGGTCGTTGGCGACCGCTTCCAGGCGAAACTCCAGGTTCGCGAACTTGTCGATCTTGCGCTTCGCCTCGGCGCTGTCCTGCACACCCGGCAGGTCGATCGCGATGCGCGCCCGGCCGAGGCGCTGTACCAGCGGCTCGGCGACACCGAGTTGGTTGATGCGGTTTCTCAAGCCCGTCAGGTTCTGCTCGATGGCACTGCTCTCGATCTCCCGGAGCTTGGCCTCCTGCACCGTGATCACGAAACCGGCCCGCCCCCCGGACTCCGACGGTTCGAGCAGGTAGTCCGGCTGCCGGAACTCGTCTTCGATGACCTCGATGGCCCGGTCGCGCAACTGCGGCGTGGCGAAGTTCACGGACAACGTATTCCCCTGCACGGCATCGTCGGTGCTGCGATAGCGGATGCGCTCCTCGCGCAGCATGTCCTTGACCTTCTCCACCTCGTCGGTCAGGCGTTTCGCCAACGCCTCCTCCATGTCCACCTGGAGGAGGAAGTGCGCCCCGCCCTTCAGGTCGAGACCTAGGGTCATGGGCTCCGCACCAATGGCCCGCAACCAGTAGGGGGTGGCCGATGCG
>JAPOYW010000207.1 GCA_026706425.1 Gammaproteobacteria bacterium | reverse complement strand
GAACATGTCGGGTTCGTAGGACCACCACCACCACAAGGCGATCACGACCAGCACGTAGATGCCGGCCACGGCGCCGACGACCATTCCGACCCCCCTGCCGATCTTCCGGGTCCAGCCGGACTCGTTCGGCGTCACGAAGGGGCTCTTTTGCCAGAATTTCCAATTGAACTTCATCGGTGCTGCTCCGGTCGGGTCGCGAACACGACGGGGAACGTCTCGCCGCTGTCGAGCGTGGCCGCGAGCGTCATTTCGGCGGCGGTCCCGTCGAACCCGAACAGCATCAGATGCATGCCTCCGGGCGCGAAGGAAACCGTTGCCTTCGCCGGTATCGTCACGCGCGCCAGCCGTCGCATCCGCATCATACCGTCGTGTTCGGTTGATTCGTGCATCTCGACCCGCAACCCTGGGTGATCGCTTTCGAAGCCGATGATGCCGATGGGCATGTCGCCGGGATTGGTCACGTCGCAATAGGCCGCCGTCACCGTACGACCCGCCACGGGCGCCCGGACCCACGCGTTGTCGAATTCAAGCGGAGATCCGGAAGGTTGCTGAGCCGGGCCGTCGCAGGATGCAACGAGGATCGCGAGCATGCCGGCGACGACGGGCCCGTATGCCCGGGCCATGTCAGTTGTCCAAGGGAAGAATCAAAACCGTCACCTGCGGCGGCAGTCCGATCTCGATCCGGCCCCGTATGAGCTTCTCGCCGGGCGACCGGCTGAGCTGTTGGTAGATCCAGCGGCCATCCGCATCGCTCGGTACGCGTATGGACACCCACGCGTTGTCCGACCGCGCGTGCCGACCGAATTCCATGAGCTCGTTTGCAGTGGCGGGAGTCCGTTCGCGCAACGCGGTCCGGTCGAGCCGGAGGATCAAGCGCTCCGCATTCGCCAACGCCTCCAGTTGTTCGCGGATCGAGGCGATTCCGGTATGGCTGCGGTCCACGTACTCCGCCCGGGCGAGCATGAACCGTGCGTGGGACCACTGTTCCCGCTCCATCGCGAGTTGGGCCAGTTGCAGGTATCGCTCCACGATGCGTTCGAAACCCCGTTTCGTTGCCGGATTATTCGGTGCCAACGCCGACGCCCGCTGGTAGTAGAGATAGGCGCTGTCGTCTTCCGGAGTCAGCAGGCGGTCGTCAGCCAAGGCGCGCTCCGCGGTGTCGAGCAGGGCCAGGAGCTCCTCCGTCTCGCCGGGATCCGGCGCAGCGATGTCGGGGGGCGGGGCAGGTTCGACGGGCGGTTCCGGCTGGCTTGGCGTCGGTGCCGTGCAGGCACCGAGCAGCAGCGCCACGAGGGTGGCGATCAGCGCGGATCGATGTTGACGGTAGGTGGTCATCGCCTCAAGGGACTGGTCCGGCAAACCGCCGACACGGCGGGCCCGTCAGGTAGATCGTGCGACAATCCCGGTTGCTCGCGCAAGGATCGGAACGTGCCTCCCCAGATTGTTCTGTTTTGCGTCGCGGGTGCCTTCGCCGCGTCGACGCATGCCGCCGAAACCAACGGGATCGACTTCGGCGCAATCAACGACCCGTTGGCGGAGACGCCCGTTTTCCTTCCCGTCGATCAGGCCTTTGCGTTTTCGTTGCGCCTGCGTGCCGGCGAGGGCGTGGAGGAGATCGTGGCCCGCTGGGACATGCCTGAGGGCTACTACCTCTATCGGCACGGTTTCCGGGCGGATGCCGAAGAGGGCTTGTCCCTGGCCAAGCTGGATATACCCCCCGGCGAAATGCGCACCGACGAGTATTTCGGCGAGTCGGAAGTCTACTTTGGCAGCGTGGAGGTCGTCGTGCCGGTGCTCCGGCGCACCGTGCAGAGCGCTACGGTCCGGTTCACCTACCAGGGGTGTGCGGAACAAGGGCTTTGCTACCCGCCCACCGAGCGGGACGAGGTACTGGACTTCGGCCAACCAACACCGACGTCTGCGTGGCGAGGGGGGATCTTCGCGGGTGTGGCGGCGTTGCTGCTGGCAGTACTGTTGACCGTCCGAGCGGTGCGGTCGCGCCGCACCATGCGATAATCGCCGCGTTCAACCCCTCTCACGAAGGTTGGTCGTGGCGAAGATCCTGGTCCTGCACGGGCCGAACTTGAACCTCTTGGGAACGCGTGAGCCCGACATCTACGGGGCACAGACGCTTAAGGATATCGATCAGGGTTTGGCGGACCAGGCGCGTTCTGCCGGACACGACCTCGAGTCCGTGCAGAGCAATGCCGAGCACGAACTCGTGGATGCGGTGCAACGCGCGGGGACCGAAGCTGTGCGCTTCATCGTCATCAATCCCGCAGCCTTCACCCACACCAGCGTGGCGTTGCGCGACGCCTTGCTCGCCGTCGAGATTCCCTTCATCGAGGTGCACCTGTCGAATGTCCACGCGCGTGAGCGGTTCCGCCACCACTCCTACTTCTCGGACATCGCCCAGGGGGTCGTGGCGGGCCTCGGCGCGAAGGGCTATGAATTCGCGCTGGCGGCAGCCATGAGGTGGCTTGCCGACGAGAGCGGGGAGTAAGGACCGTACCATGGACATGCGAAAGATCAGAAAGCTAATCGAGCTGGTGCAGGAGACCGGCATCGCCGAACTCGAAGTGCGGGACGGCGACGAGAAGATCCGTGTTGCTCAATTCGCCTCGGTGCCCGCCACGGCGTCGGCGCCGGCCGTAGCGCCGGAGGGTGTGCAGCCGACGGACAAGAGTGTGCCGGGGGCCGTCATGCCGGCACCCATGGCGGGGACGTTCTACCGCGCACCGGCCCCGGGTGAGGCGCCGTTTGTCGATGTGGGGGACACCGTGGCCGTTGGCGACGTGCTGTGCATCATCGAGAGCATGAAGATGATGAACAAGGTGGAGAGCGAATTCGCCGGACAGATTGCCGAAGTACTGGTCGAGAACGGCAAGCCGGTCGAGTCGGGCGCGGGGTTGTTCCGGATTCTCTAGATGCCCTGGATGCGCGTCAGCGCCAGTGCGACTGCGGAACTCGCCGACGACCTCGCCGTGCGGCTGACGACCGCGGGTGCCCTCGCGGTTAGCCTGGCACCAGGGCGAGACTCCGCCGACGACGTGCTGGAGCCCGCGCCGGATGCGACACCGATGTGGGACACGGTTCAGGTGGAGGGCCTGTTTGGCATCGAGGCGGACCTCTCACTGCTTGCCGGAATCGACATCGATGTCGAGTTCCTGGCGGATCGGAACTGGTCCGAGACGTGGCGCGACGGCATCGAGCCGCTGCGGTTCGGTCGGCTCGTCGTGGTGCCGAGGACATCCCCGTTCCAACCGTGTCCCGATGATGTCGCAGTACGACTCGACCCGGGGCTCGCCTTTGGAACCGGCACCCACGCGACCACCGCCCTGTGTCTCGAACGATTGGCGAGAACGCCACTCGAGGGCAAGCGCGTTCTCGACGTTGGGTCTGGATCCGGGATCCTGGCCATCGCCGCGGCACGCTTGGGGGCAGCGGCGGTCGCCGTCGACCATGACCCGCAGGCACGCCGCGCGACCTTGGAGAACAGCCAGGTCAACGGCGTCGAGATCGAGATCGAGAGCCGCCTGGACGCGGTGGACTCTTCGTTCGACGTGGTGCTTGCGAACCTGGTCGCCGGCACGATCCGTGGACTGGCCGGTGCCTTTTCCGACCGCGTCGCGCCAGGCGGTGAACTGTTGCTTTCCGGCATACTAGCGCGGCAGGTGGAGTGGGTTGTGGACGCGTACTCCAAACAGGAGTTTCGATTCGAAGTGCCGACCTACCGGGATGGCTGGGCGATGTTGCGGGGGCATCGATGTCCGAATCCGTGCCGCTGATCTCCGAATGTCCTAGTTGCCGAACGCGGTTCCGCGTTACCGAGGATCAACTCGCCGTCGCAGACGGCCGAGTACGATGCGGCGCTTGTTTGTCGGTCTTCGATGGCCGCGAAGCCCAGGTCAGGGAGGAGCGCGCGGTCGCCGTCGACGACCCGGTGGATGTGCTGCTGGAATCCGCGGCGACGGAGCCGGCATCCGCACCCGATTCCGCGACAGAAGGCGTGACCCCACCTGACTACGAGGAAGCAGCCGAATCCATCCCCGACAAACCGCTGCACCCGGTCCTGTTCGCGACCGGCATCGCCGCGGCGCTGGCACTCCTTGCCGCGGGCGCCTTGGTGCTTCAGTACGAGGTCTACGTTCAGGATCCGGTGCTTCGCAAGGCCTACGAGATCGTTGGCGTCGAGGTGCCGAGATACGCGGCGCTCGACAAGATCGACATTGCCAATCCATCCGTCGACGAGCGTTTAGGGGCCCCGGAACACTTGGTCGTCAGGCTGGATCTAACCAACACCGCTCCGCGCCATCAGCGCCTTCCCACACTGGCGGTGCGGTTCCATCGCGAGGACGGGGTCCTGCTGGCCGAACAACGCGTCGAACCAGCGGCGTACCTGCCGAACCCGACGCAGTCGCGTCGCATGTTGCCGAACCAGACCACCACGGTGGCGCTGCGCCTCGACGACCCCGGGCCGGACGCGGCCGACTACTCGATTTCGCTGTTGTGACGCACTCCGATACGTTGGTCACCGTCGAACGGGCGTTGCTGAGCGTCTCCGACAAGACCGGGGTCGTGGAGTTCGGTCGGGCGCTCGAAGGCATGGGTGTCGAACTGGTATCGACCGGCGGTACTTTCGCCGCCCTGTCCGATGCGGGCGTCTCGGTGACGGAGGTGGCGGCCGTCACCGGGTTTCCGGAGATGATGGACGGACGCGTCAAGACACTGCATCCGACAATCCACGGCGGCATCCTGGCACGCCGTGATGTGGATGCCGAAACCCTTACCCGACACGGTATCAGCGGGATCGATCTGGTGGCGGTGAACCTCTACCCCTTCGAAGCGACGGTGGCCCGACCGGACTGCACCCTGGAACTTGCGGTGGAGAACATCGACGTCGGCGGGCCGGCCATGCTGCGCGCCGCGTCCAAGAACCACCGCGACGTCGTGGCCGTGGTGGATCCCGCCGACTACCCGGATGTCGTGGGGCGTCTCATGGAGGGAGGCACTGCCTTGGACTATCGCCTGAGCTTGGCCGCCATGGCGTTTCGACAGTCGGCGGCCTACGATGCCGCGATCGTCGCCTACCTGGAGAATATCCTATGAGGGTCCTGGTCGTCGGTTCGGGCGGCAGAGAACACGCGCTGGCCTGGACGCTGGCACGCTCGCCGTCGGTGGACGCCGTATTCGCCGCGCCGGGCAACCCGGGAACCGCCGCCCTGGACAAGGTCACCAACGTCGACGTCGACGGTGGCGACTTCGACGCCCTGGTGGACTTGGTGCGCCGCCGCGATATCGACTTGACCATCGTCGGCCCGGAAGCGCCGCTGGTGGACGGCATCCGCGACCATTTCGATGCCTGCAATCTGAAGTGCTTCGGGCCGTCCAAGGCGGCAGCCCGCCTGGAGGGATCGAAGGCGTTCGCCAAGGGGTTCATGGGGCGCCACGGCATTCCAACCGCGGCGAGCGAGACTTTCACCGACTTCGCCGCTGCCGAGCGCTACATCCGCAACCGCGGTGCGCCGATCGTGGTCAAGGCGGATGGTCTGGCGGCGGGGAAAGGCGTCGTTGTTGCCCGGGAGGTCGACGAGGCCGTCGACGCGGTGCGCGGCATGCTGTCGGGGGACAGTTTCGGCGATGCGGGCCGGCAGGTCGTGGTCGAGGACTTCCTGGACGGCGAAGAGGCGAGTTTCACCTGCATCCTTGACGGCGAGCGGGCGATACCGTTTGCGACGTCCCAGGATCACAAGCCCCGCGACGACGGCGACAGGGGTCCGAACACCGGCGGCATGGGTGCCTATTCGCCGGCGCCGGTAGTGACCGCCGACGTACACGATCGCATCATGGCCGAAGTCGTCGAGCCACTGGTGCGAGGTGCTGCGGCGGACGGCATGCCCTACCAGGGTTTCCTTTACGCCGGTTTGATGATTGGCCCCGACGGCGCACCGAAGGTTGTGGAGTTCAACTGCCGGTTCGGGGACCCGGAGGCCCAGCCCGTGCTGTCGAGACTGCGTTCCGACCTTGCCACGCTTTGCCTGCGTGCGGTCGATGGAACAGGACTCGCCGATGACGGGCTCGAGTGGGATCCACGCACCGCGCTCGGCGTCGTCCTCACCGCCGGCGGTTATCCGCTAGCCTACGACACCGGAGACGCCATCACCGGACTCGACGACGATCTTCCGGACAGCAAGGTGTTCCACGCAGGTACAGCGTTTGGGGAAACGGGCATCGTAACCGCGGGCGGTCGCGTGTTGTGCGTCGTGGGACTCGGCGACGACATCGCATCGGCGCAGCGCCTTGCCTACCAACGGGCGGCGAGCATCCACTGGAAGCGGATTTCCTACCGTCGGGATATCGGATTTCGCGCGCTTGCACGGGCGTCTGGCTGACAGACTCCTATCCCGGACCACGGCACTCTTCGGGCAACTCAAGCCCAGGGAGTAGACGCCGTGATCGAAATGCTAAGAACCTTCAAACCCTTCCATTCCCTCAGTCCCGCCGTGCTTGCCGCCGTGGAGCAGCACGCGGATCGCCTGCGACTCCCGGAGCAGCGCTGGCTACGGCGCCGGGGTCAACCGCCGACCCGGGCGCTGTTCCTGGTTGACGGTGCCGTTGCGCTAAGTGGTCCGAACGGCGTGCAGCGAATCACCGCCCGGGAAACCGGCGGCGAATCGCTCGATGATCTCGCCGGCGAGGGAGTGGAGATATCCACGGCGACGACGGTGGACGTGATCGCCGTCGATCTCGCACGCGTCCGGCCGCTTCTCGAGGGACGGGCGTTGGCGTCCAGTCCGGAAATCTCGGCGGTCGACGAGTGGATCCATGCTCTCCTGGAGGGGCCCGTGATGCGCTGGTTCCCGCCCCGCAGCTGGGCTCGTCTGCTTCGCGCCGGCGAGGCCCGAAGGGTGCGTCAGGGCGACCTCGTCGTCGCGAAAGGGGAGACATCGGAACACATCCTGGTGGTTGGCGGTTTGGCCCCGGCGACTTCTTCGCGGAGGAGTCTGCTCTGGCGAAGCTCCCGGCTAGCGACGACGTCATCATGGAGACCGACGGGGTCGTCGTCGCCTTTGCGGCCCGCGACGTACTCGAACTGATTGGCGAATACGATGCGCCGGACGGAGACCCGCCGCAGCGCCTGGATCTCGATACGGTGTCGACGGCCGGCGAAGAGGCGGTGCTTGCCGGCTTGGCACGCGACTCGCCTGTCGCCCTGCGCGGCGCGGACCCCGGGCGCCGGCTCGTGATGGCAGCCAAGTTGATGCGGGAGGGGTTTACCGTGGTCTGATGCCGTTGAATGACCGGCCCAGGCCGGTATAGGCTCAGCCACCGGCGCGTGAGAGAGGAGATGACGACGCCGTTTACTGTGACGACTTCGACATGAACGGGGACAACTGGAAGCCGTTGTGCGGCGCCCTCGACGACTACGTCGCGCATTCGGGTACGGGTATCGACAAGGTCCTCTTCGCGGAGGGTGTAAGCTCGACGAACCCGTTTCCATGTCGTGAGATCGCAATGACGAAACTCGATTCGTTCTTGGCCGCCGTCGACCGCGGTTTGCGCAGCGTCACCGGCGTCGTCCGTGCCGACCGGCCGAGTCCGGGGGCGGATCACGAGTCCGAATTGACGGACGCCGAACGCCGGCACGCCGCGGGGCTGATGCGGGTGAACCACTGCGGCGAGATCTGCGCCCAGGCGCTCTACGAGGGCCAGGCACTGACCGCGCGACATGCCGAGACCCGGGAGTCCCTTGCTGCCGCCGCCCGCCAGGAGGAGGATCATCTCGCCTGGTGTCGGGAGCGCCTCACCGAGCTCGACGGCCGGCCTAGCGTTCTGGATCCCGCGTTCTACGTCGCCTCCTTCGCCGTCGGGGCCGTCACCGGGCTGCTCGGCGACCGGGTCAGCCTCGGCTTCGTCGAAGCCACCGAGGACCAGGTCAAGCACCACCTTGACCGGCACATCGAGAAACTGCCGGAGGGCGATGAGCGCAGCCGCGCCATCATCGAGGGGATGCGCAGCGACGAGGTGCGGCCCGGCGCGGGCGCGGTTCGCTCGGGGGGCATCGAGGTTCCCCAGGCGGGGAAAGG